>JBKCXA010000957.1:0-3176 GCA_046316935.1 Prosthecobacter sp. | reverse complement strand
GTATCAGGCGGGGCTGGGCGTGGTGGCGCTGGCGATGGTGCTGCTGCCGGTGATCTACATCGGCCTGATCGTGGCGATGGGCTGGGCGGTGTGGTGGCATGTGCAGCATGACACGGTGATCTTTGAGCATGCCCGTGGCCGGGCGATCGTGGTGGCGGCGGTGGTTTACGCGGCACCGGCAGTAGCGGGGGCGGTGTTTGTGCTCTTCCTGATCAAGCCGCTGTTCTCACGCGGGGTGAAGTCGCCGCCTCCTTTCAAGCTCTCCGAGGCGGAGGAACCGCTGCTGTTCGGCTTTGTGCGGAAAATCTGCGACCAGGTGGGTGCTCCGGTGCCTCGGGAGATCCGTCTCGACACGCAGGTGAATGCTTCGGCGGGTTTTCGTCGCGGGATGTGGAGTTTTTTTGGCCGCGATCTCGTGCTGGTGATCGGCACGCCGCTGGTGGCGGGCATGACGATGCGGCAGGTGGCGGGCGTGCTGGCGCATGAGTTCGGTCACTTCGCGCAAGGGGCGGGCATGCGCTTCAGCTACATCATCCGGCGGGTGAACGCGTGGTTTGCCCGCGTGGTGTTTGAGCGTGACGCGTGGGATGATCGCCTGGACCTGTGGGCCCGCTCGGAGGAATGGTATCTGAAGGTGATTTTCATGCTCGCAAAGGGCGGCGTGTGGCTGGGGCGGAAGGTGCTGTGGTGCCTGATGCATGCCGGGCATGCGATCAGTTGTTTCATGTCTCGCCAGATGGAATTCGATGCAGACAGCTACGAGGCGAAGCTGGCGGGCAGCTCGGAGTTTGGCCGCACGGCGGAGCGCTTGCGGATGCTCGGTGTGTCACGAGGTGCGGCGATGAATGATGCCTACCAGACCTTTCAGACACGCGAGCTGCCGGATGATCTCGCAGCGCTGGTGCTTTGGCGTGAGCAGGTGATGCCCGGTGAGGTCCGATCCAAGCTGGATCAAAGCGTGAACGAAAGCACCACGCGATGGAATGACACGCATCCTGCGGACCCGGATCGCGTGAAGGCGGCGCTGGCACTGAACGCGCCCGGCGTGTTTCATCTGGAAGCTCCCGCGACTCAGTTGTTCCGTGATTTTACCGCGACTAGCCGTGCCGTGACACGTCATGCCTACGAGCATGAGTTTGGTCTCGCGGTGGATCAGGTGCGGCTGAAGGATGCTTCGAGCATGACGGAGGACCGCCAGGCCGCTGACAGCTCGGACAAGGCTCTCGATGCCTTCTACGGCAAGTCTTTCCACTTCATGCGGGTGAGCCCGCTGGAATGGCCGGTGCCATCGCCGGTGCTGCCAGCCATCGCGGTTCCGTCGATGGATCTTCCCTTGCCCACCGGGGTGTCTTCGACACCACCACCGGTGCCGGCGATGAGCGAGGAGGCCTACTTGAAGCTGCTCGGCCAGTATGTGGAGCATCAGGGCGAAATCTTGAACCAGACCATCGCACGCGATTTGATCGAGGCGGGGTTCAACATCACCACCCCGGCGGAGTTTTCGATCCCATCGAGCACGAAGAGCGCGGCGGAGTCCGCCCTCAATGTGAGCAAGCAACGGCTGCAGGACGTTGGACGGCAAATGGAAGGCTTCGAGGCCGCTCTCGCGAAACGTCTGCGCTCGGGGCTGGACCTCTGGCGTGAGCAGCACGCGGATGCGGACTCCACCGCGAGGCTGGACCGGTTGCTTGCCGCGCAGCGGGTGCTGGCACGGCTTATCCCGAATGTGCTCCAGGCCTCGCGGGCGAAGCGCTCGCTCGAGCTGCTCTTCGCGAACGCGAAGAACCACAACGACGGCTTCACGCTCGACCGCCAGGCCCGTGCGGTGGCCCAGCGCATCGAAGTGGCCGCCAATCACTGCGTGGCCACGCTCGGCAGCACGCTGCATCCTTATCAGGAAGGCCATCCGCCACTCGCCCAAGTGCTGCGACTACCGGACAAAGGAGACAATGACTTCGCCCGTGCCGCACAACTCGCCGATGTCTGCACCGAGGCGCTGGTGCCGCTGCTCGTGCGTGTCATGGGAGACCTCGCGGCGATGGCGAAGGCTGAAAATCCCTGAAGCAAGGCGCTGCTTTCCGCGTTTGCTGGTGCCCATGAAGCTCCTCTGCTCGCTCGCTCTGTTCTTGTTCGCGTCGTTTGCTGCCGCGGCCACGCCGCCGAACATCATCTACATCCTCGTGGATGACCTCGGCTATGGCGATCTGGGCTGCTACGGGCAGAAGATGCTCAAGACGCCGAACATCGACCGCATGGCGGCGGAGGGGATGAAATTCACGCGGCACTACTCCGGCAGCACGGTGTGTGCGCCGTCGCGTTGTGTGCTGATGACGGGCCTGCACACGGGACACTGCCGCGTGCGTGGCAATGACCCGTGGACCATCCCGGACAGCGATGTGACGGTGCCGAACTTCCTCAAAACGGCCGGCTATCACACCGCCTGCATCGGCAAATACGGCCTGGGCAAGCCGCTGCCGCTCAACGACCCGGAGAAGAAGGGCTTCGACGAGTTTTATGGTTACGTGGGCACCAGCCACGCACACAATTTCTACACGAAGGCCCTCATCATCAATGGTCGCGTGAGTCCGCTGCCAAACACGGTCATCGAAGGCTCGTTCAAAAACGCGGCAGACTATGTCGATGCGGATTTCACCGGCACCGGCGTGGCACCGCTGGACGGACGGAAGCAGTGGGTGCCGCAGCTTTGCTCCAACGAAGTGCGTCGTCATCTCGTCGAGCGCTCGCGGGACAAGGGGAAGCCTTTCTTCCTCTACTATGCGATGAACATCCCGCACACGAACAACGAGGCGGGCAAGGACTCGCCGCTCGGTCATGGCATGGAGTGCCCGGACTACGGCGAGTTCGCGAACCGCGACTGGCCGGACGCGGAGAAGGGCTTTGCGCAGCTCATGCGCTTCCTCGACGACGAGGTGGGCCGCATCATGGCGGAGCTGAAACGGCTCGGCATCTATGAAAACACGCTCGTCATGTTCTCCAGCGACAACGGCCCGCACCACGAGGGCGGCCACGACAGCGACTTCTTCAACAGCAACGGCTACTTCAAAGGCACGAAGCGCGACATGACCGATGGCGGCATTCGCGTGCCCTTCATCGCCTGGTGGCCCGGCACGATCAAGGCGGGCACCGTGAGCGAGCACGTCAGCGGTTTTCAGGAC
>JBKCXA010000956.1:0-2432 GCA_046316935.1 Prosthecobacter sp. | reverse complement strand
CGCTTACACGAATGGTGTCTTTGCCGTGCCGGTTGGCTGGGGTGCGCCGACGATCTATTTGGCCTCGGATGATGCGCTGAACTGGCGTCATCTCACCAGTGGCACGTCAAAGCTGCCGGAAGGCAAGGGCGATGCCCGCGTGATGCCCGGCACCTGGGGCATCGCAGGTGGCAAAGGCACTTTTGTCGGCAGCGGCTACATGACCTTCGCGGCCACATCGGACTTCGGGAAGACCTTCGATGCGTTCGGCATGTGGGGCGCGTTCAAAGGCGATCCACGGGGCAAGCTGAGCACGCATCACGTCGGCGCGGTGTATTGCGGCGACGCTAGCGGGCGCTTCCTCGCGCTCGGTGACAATCGCGGCGACTCCGGCGCGAAGTTTGGCAACCTCTTCGCGAGCGATGATGCGGGCAAGACCTGGAAATGGCTCACGCCGAAGGGCCTCGATGCCTCCACCGGTCGCGGCACGCTCGAGTGCAACGGCAAGCTGCTCGTGATGACCGACAAAGACGCCACGAATGCTTGGACGAGCACTGACAACGGCGAGACCTGGGACGGCCCGCACACCACCGGCACGCAACGCGCCACCTTGAGCATCGTCAGCGGCGAGTTCTGGCTCTGCGCCAAAAAATCCCGCGCCAGCGCCGATGGACAAACCTGGCGCGACCTCCCCGCCGCCGTACCCGAAGGCCTCGTCATCGCCAGCGACCAAGGCACGCTCGTGAGCATTCACCAACAACGCTTCAACATCCTCCGCAGCACCGACAGCGGCAAAACCTGGACCGAAGTCCACACCTACACCCCTCCCGACATCAAAGGCGGCGCCCAAGGCCTGCGCGATGGGGCGTTTGGGCTGGTGGCTCCGTAACATCCGCCATGCGCATCGCTCTCGCTCTTCTCCTTTCGTCATTCGTCATTCTGGTTTCGTCATTGGGCGCGGCTCCGCCGAACATGCTCTTCATCCTCACCGATGACCAAGGCTGGGCCACGCTCGGCTGTTACGGATCAAAGAAAGTGCCCACGCCGAATCTGGATCGTCTCGCGGGCGAGGGCGTGAGATTCACGGATGCTTATGTGATGCCGCAATGCACGCCGACACGGGCGGCGTTGTTCACGGGGCAGCAAACGGCGCGGAATGGGATGTGGCATGTCATTCCGTGGTATGGGCTGCCGTGGGCGAGGATGCAGGAGCCGGCGTTTCGCGAGCAATTGCCGCGTGAGTGGCCGACGCTGCCGAAGGATCTGCGCAAAGCCGGTTATCGCACCGGCATGGCGGGCAAATGGCATCTCACCACGGGTGCGGATGGCGATTATTTGCATCTGCGTGCCGGTGATGCGCATGGCTTTGACTACGTCGCGCCACGAGGCGCGGGCACGCAGAACGAGGACGACAAATGGGTAGATCACCTCACCGATTCCGCCATCGGGTTCATTCGCGAGCGCAAAGACAAGCCGTGGTTCTTTTATCTCGCGCATCACACGCTGCATGGCGTTGTCTCTGCGCCGCCGGAGCTGGTGAAAAAGCATCGCAAGGCCGGTGCGCCGGAGACTGGCATGTTCAATGCGACCTACCTCGCCGCCATCGAGCATCTCGACACGAGCATCGGCCGCCTCATGGCCGCGCTCAATGAAACGAAGCAGCGCGAGAACACGCTCGTCGTCTTCCTCTCCGACAACGGCGGCCTCGACACGAACTACAACACCAACACCACCGGCCAGCTCACGATCAAGACGCAGGAGTTCGACAACGCGCCGCTTCGCGCTGGCAAAGGCTCGCCCTACGAAGGCGGCATTCGCGTGCCTTGCCTCGTCCGGTGGCCTGCGAGCGTGAAAGCAGGTCAGGTGTGCTCGACGCCAGTTCACGTGACCGATTGGATGCCCACGCTGCTTGCGGCGTCGCAAAGTAGCCCTCTCGCTCCGCGAGAGGAGCCAGACGCTTCGCAGGCCAACAAATCTCCTTCTTCATCGGAAACCTCCAGAGCAAAAAACGCGCTCAGCTCATCTCGACGGAGCGAGATGGCTACTATGGATGGCATCAATTTGATGCCGCTCCTCCGTGGCGAAACACTCCCCGAGCGCCCGCTCTACTTTCACATGCCGCTTTACGACCTCCGCTGGGCCGCCACGCCTTGCGCGGTGATCCGCGAGGGCGATTGGAAGCTCATCGAGCACTTCGGCGACTCCTTTGACGAAGACCTGCACTACCAGCCCGGCCGCAAAGTCGAACTCTTCAACCTCCGCGACGACCTCGGCGAGACCCGCGATCTCGCGAAGACGAATCCGGAAGTGACCGCGCAGCTGCTCGCCAAACTTCACGCATGGCAGAAAAGCGTGAACGCGATCATCCCCGGACCGAACACCGACCCGGCCACCGCTGCGCCTGCGTCGAAGAAGCCGAAGAAAAAGGCGAAGTGATTCCCGCCCGTTACAAC
>JBKCXA010000955.1:0-3226 GCA_046316935.1 Prosthecobacter sp. | reverse complement strand
ATGTGGATGCGAAGGAGGCCAGACGCATCATGGCGGAGTTCGCGATCAAGCTGGGACCGGTGATGTTTGAGTCCGTCGCGCCTCAGATCCTGCATTCGTTGAGCACCGCGGAGAAGAATGACGGCGTAGCCGCTTTTGAGCTCACGGCGGCGCTGACAGAAAAAGGCACCGCAGCGCTGTTTGAGGTGCTGGCCCGCCATCTGCATCTGGAGCCAAAGGAAGGCGAGCTGATCCTCGCCTCGCTGCTGCGCAGCAAGTTTGACCAGTATCTGAGTGCCTTGGGCGAAATCCGGCTGATCGATCCCGAGCAGACGGCGCTCGGCGAGTTTCAGCGGCAGGGGAAATCGCTCGAGCATGTGCTGCTGGGTGCCGGCGACCGGGAGCAGGACTCAATCAAGACAACCGCGACGTTTCTGAACACGATGTATCGCACCTGGGCGGAGGCCTCCGAAAGCGAGCGCGTGGAGAGGAGGTGCGAGTTTGCGGCGCTGCTGGCGACCGCTCCGGTGCTGAAGCAGGTGGGCATCGGCTACCTCGCCTTCATCGTGGCCGGTGATCATGGTGACAAAGCATCCGATCTCTACCGCCTCACCCTGCGTGATCGCACACTCGATGCGGACAGCCAGGTGGAACCGGGTGCCTACGATGTGGCGCACCGCATCGACGAGGCCTGGCAGCTCTCGCAGCGCGGCCATCAGTCCGCGTTCGATCTTTTCCTCCGCTGGGCGCCGCGTGCCCAGCCCGTGCTGGAAGACACCAGCCCATCCTTCGAGGTCACCCGCCCCGCTGGTTCGTCCCCGACGGTTATTCCACAGCCTGAAGGCGTGGTTCCTCCGGGGCAGATTCCGCTCGTGCCGCCGCCGAAGCTCTGAAACTCATTCCTATTTCCGCGGACGGCGGCGGCGCAGACAGAGGAACGACGCGGCTCCGAGCAACAGGGCGCTGCCCGGCTCCGGCACGGGAGTGACAACGAAGTCGATGCAGTATTGGTTCACGAAATTGGAGCCTTCCTGGACCCAAAAGGTGTAATCGCCAGCCTGAAGGTTGCCGCTGAAGCCGATGCCGCCGAAGGCGGGGCCGGCCTGGAGGATGGCGAGGAGGTTGGTGTTCGTGTTGCCCAGCCCGTCGAGTTCCTCCCGCCAGAGGCCGTTGCTGAGGTGGTTCACGCTTTGCGCCGTGTCGATGGTATTCCCGGCAGCGAGCGCCATGAAGTGGCCGGCAGGTGCCACGGGGTTCGGTCCGTTGTAGGTGACGAGATTGATGGCGCTGACCTCGTAACCTGCCGCGATGGTGAAAGTCCAGATGTCCGCGTCCAGGGTGACGCCATTCCATCCCATGCTGCCTTCGACGATATTATGGCCGGCCCCGAAGGTAAGGAAGGTCGGACTGCCTCCACTGTTCGACAGATCGAGAAGACTGCCCGGTAAGGGAGCATTGTTGAACTTGTCAGTCACCGCCTGCGCCGAGGCCACGGAGGTCCCAAGAACCGCGAGGGCAAAGCAGATCAAGATATGGCGGAGGTAAATCATCCCTTAATTATAATAATTCTATAAATTATTGTCAATAGAACAGGTTACTTTTTCAAAAAAGGTCACCTCGGCCGCTGTTTTTCCCTCGCCGGGAGGGGGGTGAAACCTTCATTCTCCCCTGCCCTGCCATGAATCGTCTGCTGCTCATCCTCCTCGTTCACTGCCTCAGTTCCTGCATCTACTTGCGGACGACCCAACAGGCCTTTGAGGCCTCCGTCCCGGCACCCGCAGTCGGCGGAGCCCGGTTCCGGGCCGAGTTCATCCCGCGTGGCTCGGAGGCCGGGGTGACCGTCAGCGCCATGGTGGTAGGTGGAGCCACGATCACCGAAAATGGCCCCTACCAGCTCCGGCTGCATGCTTTCGGGCAAAAAGGCGGGCCGCGCTGGTTTCGCGTCACACGGTTCGTGCTGACCGTGCCCGGCCGGGTGCATGCTCCCATGGAAAAACGTGCTTTCGAGGGCACGGCCCCGTTTGAAAACCTCTCCACCACAGGCCGCACCCGTGCCAGCCTGCTGTTTGGCACCAAGGTCCACATCAACACCCGCGAGCACCGGGACAAGGAGGTAATCCTGGAGACCGATGTCGAGGTCATGGGCAGCGGGGGACTCACCCGGGGCAGTCTGCGCATCCCGATGCAGCTCACCAAGACCGCCCGCGGCGAGAGCCACTTCATCCCGGCGGAGATCGTGAAGTCTTTCCGCGAGGAGACGCCCACTAGCATCCCCTCCGCGCTGCCGCCCGCTCCGGAGACGCCCTGATTGCATCGCGCACGAACTGAAAACTGGACAGTTCATCGCCGCTCGTCTCAAATGCGCCCGCTTTGCCTCCGCGCGGGCATTCTTTCTCCCCCTAATCCAACAACCACACTCACATCCCATGGGCAAAATCCAATTCGGCTCCGAAGTCTATACCTGGTTCATGCAGGGCACCGGCAAGGGCTACGACAACAAACTCGACCACATGATCAAGGTCGCCTCCGAAGCAGGCTTCACCGGCATCGAGCCGATGGTGCTCGAAATCTCCGCCAGCGCCCTCGGCTGCTCCAAATACTGGCTCGGGCCGCAGATCGACCCGATCCTCATGAAGGACACGCTTCAGAAGTACAACATGAAGCTCTGCGGTCTGGCCCTCGTTTGCGCCTGGGATGGGGACACCGAGGCTCCGAATGAGAAGGAAGCCGCGGACTTCACCATCAACTACCTGAAGCACTTCCCCTGTGCCATGCTTGGCACGGTCACCCTGCCCTCCGGCCGCACGAAGGATCTTCAAAAGCGCCGCCTGAACGTCGCCAAGAACGTGAACGCCGTCTCGCAGCGTGCGCATGATGCCGGCCTCGTCTGCTCCTACCACCCGAACTCCCCGCCCGCCTCGCTCGTGCGCACTCAGGAAGACTATGACGTCGTCCTCAGCAGCCTCGATCCGAAGGTCACTGGCTGGACGCCCGACGTGGGCCACATCATTCGCGGCGGGATGGACGTCATCGCCACGCTCGGCAAGTGGCAGCACCTCATCAACCACATCCATTACAAGGACTTCTCCGGCAACGGTGCCGAGCCTTGGGCCCAGATGGGCACCGGCAAGCTCGACTTCCACAAGATCACCGAGTTCCTCGTGGCCCGGAACTACTCCGGCTGGATCATCTGCGAAGACGAAGCCCACTGCGCCGTCGATGATCCGGATGGCGTGACCAAGCAGAA
>JBKCXA010000954.1:0-2965 GCA_046316935.1 Prosthecobacter sp. | reverse complement strand
ACGGACAACAACGTGGACAACAACAACGACGGCTCGCAGCCTGGTGGCATGGGCACGGCGCTTTTGAGCCCAGTGGTGAATCTCACCCTCTCGGCGGAGTCCGTCACGGATGGTGATTCGGATCCAAACAGCAACCTCACCCTCGACTTCGGCCTCTTCGCCTGCCCCGCAATCACAGTGAGCCCCATTTTGCCCGCCGTGGGAACCGTGGGATCGGCCTACAGCCAGCTCATCAGCGCCAGCGGCGGCACCGCGCCTTACACGCTGGCGCTCACCAGTGGCACCTTGCCCTCCGGCCTGACATTCAACGCCGCCACCGGCACGATCAGCGGCACGCCGACGACGAGCAATGGGGCCGGCACCTCGCTCACCTTCACCGCCACGGATGCCCGCGGATGCGTCGGCACACGCCCGATGACCTTGAAGATCTGCCCGGTGCTCACGCTTTCCACGTTGAACAGCACGCTGACCATCGGCACGCCGTATTCATCGAGTGCCGCGGCGGGTGCGGGGACCTCGCCGTATGTGTATGCGGTGACCAGCGGCACGCTGCCGGCTGGCTTGAGCTTGAACACGAGCACGGGAGCCATCACCGGCACACCCACGACCGCCACGGCGGCCACTTTCACGATCACCGCCACGGATGCGAACTCCTGCCCGGGCTCTCGAAGCTTCACTCTGACACCGGCCTGCCCCACGATCTCCATCACGCCGGTGACGCTGCCGAATGCCACGGTTGGCACGGCTTACTCGCAGACACTCACCGCCAGCGGCGGCACCGCGCCGTATGGCACTTGGACGATCACCAGCGGCACGCTGCCGGCTGGGTTGACGCTGAACGCCTCCACCGGCGTCATCAGCGGCACGCCGACGACGAGCACCGGCCCGAGCGTGAACGTGACGGTGCGTGTGAATGATACCTACGGCTGCCAGGGCACTCAAATTGTCTCGCTCAAAGTATGCCCGGTGATCACGCTGAACCCCACGAGCCTCGCGAACGGCGTGGTGGGACTCGCCTTCAATCAAACCGTCACGGCTTCCGGCGGCGTGGCACCTTACACCTACAATGTCAGCAGCGGCACGCTGCCAGCGGGCGTCACGCTGAACACGAGCACCGGTGCTCTCACCGGCACGCCCACCACCGCCGCCACCTCGAACTTCACGCTCGGTGCCACGGATGCGAATGGCTGCCCGGCCTCGCGTGCCTACACCGTGGTCATCGCGCCTTCGCTGACCATCGGGAACCTCGTCTGGCGTGATGACAACAACAACGGTCTCCGTGACGTGGGTGAACCTGGTCTCGACGGCGTCACCGTGCAGCTTTTCCGCACCACGGACAACTACATCGGCAATGGTGACGACGTGCAGGTGGGCTCAAACGTCACCACGGCGGGTGGCGGCCTCTATTCCTTCAGCTCGCTGGCGGCCGGAAAATACTTCGTGCGGCTGCCGAGCGTCCCGGCCGGCTTCACCATGTCGAGCGGTGTGCCGGATGGTTTTGGGACGCCCGCGGCTTTTGCCGAAAACGACCAGGACAATGACAACAACGCCATCCACACGCTCGGCATCGGCACGGCGGTGACGAGCGGCCTGGTGAACATCGCCATCGGCACCGAATCCATCACGGACGCGGATACGGATGCGAACACGAACACCACCATCGACTTCGGCTTTGCGCCGATGCCGCAGTGCCCGCCCTACCTCGTGTGGCCGGACTGGCGCACGCTGACCCGCACGGCACCCACCGCGGGCACCGGCTGGATCAGCCAGCCGCTGCTGGTGAACGCTGCCTACACCAGCCAGACCTTCTCGAACGTGCTTTCGACGGGCACCAATGTGACGGTGAGCTATACCGGCAACATGTTCGACGCCAAAACACCGAACATCCACGTGCCGCGCTTTGACACGACCTACGACAACGTCAACTCGCAGAGCAATCCGAATGACGTGCAGTGCAATCCGATGTTCTTCGGCGGCCTGCGCTTCACGAACAACACGGGTGACACCAGCACGAGCGTCACCACCGGTGTTGGCACCGCCACAGGTCATGCGCAGATGCAAATCACCTTCGACAAGGATGTGCTGATAGATGATCTCGGCATCGGCAGCATCGGCACCATCGGCGGGGCGCGCGAGTGGGCCTTTGTGCGTGCTTACAATGCGGCGGGCACCGGCATCGCCGCGGTCTCCATCACGGGCCAGACGGTCAGTTGCGATGCTGTGGTGGCTGGAACAGGGCCGCAGGTCATCGACAACGGTGCTGCGGGAGCCTACCTCGGCGGTCTCGACGAGCAGAATTCGCAGCTTTACGGCAATGCCAGCTTCTCATGGGGGAACACGCCGATCCGCCGGATCGAGATCCAGTTCTGGCGTTCCTCATCAGGCTCAGCCTTTAATACCGCGGCGACCACCGGCCAGGCCTCCGCCGCCATCCGCAAGCTTTGCTTCCGCACCGCTCCGACCACCGACTTGGGCGACTGGGCGCATGCGACGAATGCCGCCGGCGCCGCCACCACGACCACGACGAGCACGGCCAACAGCAATCTCCGCCTCGGTGCCACCGTGGACGTCGAATCGACTGTCACCGCCAGCAACACGGCCACCGCGGACGACACCACGAACACCGGCAGCGTTGATGACGAAGATGGCGTGACGATGCCCGCGAGCATCACGCAAAATGCCAGCATCACGCTGCCCGTCTCCGTCTTTAACAACAGCGGTGCCACCGCCTACCTCAACGCCTGGATCGACTTCAACAATGATGGTGTCTTCAATGACACGCTGCTCTCCAGTGGTGGCGAGCGTCTGGAGGCCGCCCGTTTGATTGCCAGCGGGGCTTCCGCCACGACGCAGAACAGCACCTTCACCGTGCCGCTCGTCTCCAGCCCCGGCACGGGTCGCGGCGTGCGTGTGCGTCTCACCAATCAACCTGTCACTGGCCCGACAGGAGCCATCGGCACCGGTG
>JBKCXA010000953.1:0-7609 GCA_046316935.1 Prosthecobacter sp. | reverse complement strand
TTGATGATCAGTGCATCGGCTGCAGCTACTGCATTTTGAAATGCCCGTATGACGTGCCGAAGTTCAACTTGAAACGCGGCATCGTGCGCAAGTGCGACATGTGCCAGGGCCGTCTCGCCGAAGGTGAAGCCCCCGCCTGTGTGCAGGCCTGCCCGAACGAGGCGATCAAGATCCAAGTCGTGAGACTGAGTGATGTGCCGGATCGCGGCCAGATCATCGCCGGAGCGTTTGATTCGAGCTACACGCGGCCCACCACGACTTACGTCTCCACCAAGCCCATCGCGGAGGCGAAAGCTGCCGATGCCGACCTGCTGCGGCTGGATCATGCGCATCCACCGCTCACGTGGATGCTCGTGCTCACCCAAGTGAGCGCCGGAACCTTTTTCGTCACCGCGCTGGCGGTGTTGATGGGCTTTGTGAGCCTTGAGGCGACCCAATTGACCTCGTTTACGGCGTTGATCGTTGGCATCGCGGGCATTGCGTTGAGTGTTTTGCACCTCGGGCAGCCTTTGAAGGCTTGGCGGGCCTTTCTTGGCTGGCGCAAAAGCTGGCTCTCGCGCGAAATCATCGCCTTCGGGCTGTTTGCGAAGCTGGGGTCACTGGCGGTCGTTTTTCCTTCGAAATTCACGCTGAGCCTCGCGGGGCTCGCAGGCGTTTTGGCGGTGTACACCTCGGTGATGGTCTATGTGGACACGCGGCGGCCGTTTTGGTCGATGAAGCTCGTCAGCGGCAAATTCTTTGGAACGATGATTTTGCTCGGCGTGGCCATTCCGGGCGTCGTTTGGGCCTGGATGGGGCATTCAGCGGCTCAAATCGCCATTCCGACCGCGCTTGTGCTGCGCTGGTGTGTGTCGCTGTTTGAGATGCGTGAGATTCGAAACGCACGACGCGATGCCAGCAGCGCCTGGCACATGAGCGCCCGCATTCTGACCGAAAAGCTCCCGCATCTGCTCCGGGCACGGAAGATCATGCTTGCCATGGTTGGCATCATTCTGCCCACGGTCATCTTCACGCAGTTCTATGTCGCTGCGATCTTCACCTTGTCCGTCGCGATCACCCTGGGCAGCCAGTTGATCGAGCGACACTACTTTTTCACCGCGGCCTGCGGGCCCAAAATGCCTGGGAACTGATGATCACGCTACCAGCCATGACCTTCCGCGAATGGAATGGGCCGCTCACGGCGGATCTGGTGCGTGAACCGGCGAGGTTTGGTTTGGGGCAGTTGCCTTCGCTTTCGGTGCCCACGGCGACGACGAAGGCCGTGTGCGGCTTTTGCTCGACTGGCTGCGGCTTGAAGATTCACCTCAAAGATGGCGAGGCGATCAATCTCACGCCCGATGCCGAATATCCCGTGAACCTCGGCACGGCCTGCCCGAAGGGCTGGGAGGCGCTGAGCGTGCTCGATGCGCCGGATCGGGCACGGATGCCCATCCTGCATGGCAAGGAAGTCGATTGGGACACGGCGCTGCGTTACTTCTGCGATCAGATGCGGCGCATCCTCGACCAGCATGGCCCCGAAGCCGCCGCGTTTTTGAGCACGGGGCAGATCATGTTCGAGGAGATGGCCTACCTCGGTGCGCTGGCGAAGTTTGGCATGGGCATGATCCATGGCGATGGCAACACACGCCAGTGCATGGCCACGGCGGTGGCGGCTTACAAAGAGAGCTTCGGCTTCGATGCGCCGCCTTTCACCTACGCGGACTTTGAGGAGAGCGATGTGCTGGTCTTCATCGGCGGGAATCCCTGCATCGCCCATCCGATCATGTGGCAGCGCGTTTTGAAGAACCAACGTCACCCGGAGATCATCGTCGTCGATCCCCGCACCACCGAGACCGCGATGGCCGCCACGCAGCATTACGCGATCAAGCCAAAGAGCGATTTGACGCTGCTGTATGGTCTGGCGCATCTGCTCATTCGCGACGGTGGAGTGGATAAAGTCTTCGTCGCAGCTCACACCATCGGCTTTGATGACTTTGCGAATTTCATCGCTGATTTCACGCCGGAGAGGGTTTGTGTGGAGACAGGGCTTTCGAGTGAAGAGTTGGATCGTTTTGCGAAGACGATCCTGCGTAGAACGATTTTTCAAACTCGTTCATCAAATCCAAACGAGTTGTAAAACTCTTTCTACGACTAGCCACGCGTCTCCTTCTGGTGGACGATGGGCGTGAATCAAGGTCATCAGGCCACACGCACGGCGCAGGCGATCATCAATCTGGCGCTGATGACCGGAAACATCGGCAAACCGGGCACGGGGGCGAATTCAATCACCGGGCAGTGCAATGCGATGGGTTCGCGTTTGTTCTCGAACACGACGAATTTGCTCGGTGGGCATGATTTTCGGAATGCGGCGCATCGGGAGAAGGTCGCGAAGGCCACGGGCATGCCGGTGGAGCGCATTCCGGATCGACCGAGCCTCGCGTATGATCAAATCATCCAAGCGGCCGACGCAGGCACGGTGAAAGCGATTTGGTTCGTTGCGACGAATCCGAGTCATTCATGGATCGACCAGAACGAGATGAACCACATCCTCGACAAGCTCGATTTCCTCGTTGTGCAGGACATGTATTGCAGCACCGAGACCGCAAAGCGTGCTCACCTCGTGCTACCGGCGGCGGGTTGGGGCGAAAAGGAAGGCTGTTTCATCAACAGCGAGCGCCGCATCGGCTACTCACCGAAAGTGCGTCGTGCGCCGGGCCAGGCGCTGGCGGATTTCCACATCTTCCGGCTCATTGCCCACTACTGGGGCTGCGGGGAGATGTTTCGCGAATGGCAGACGCCGGAGGACGTGTTTCGCGTGCTGCAACGCTGCTCAGAAGGGCAGCCGTGTGAGATCACGGGGATTGAAGGTTATGAGATGATTCGGAAGCTTGGGGGCGTGCAGTGGCCGCTGGCCAAAAGTGCTCAGTGCTCAGTGCTGAGTCGGGAAAGGCGGCTATTCGAGAATGGGAATTTCTTCACCGAGGATCAGCGGGCGAAGTTTTGCTTTGATGAGCCGGTGGCACCGCCGGAGCTGCGTAGTGCGGAGTTTCCGCTCATTTTGATGACGGGCCGCGGCACGAGTGCGCAATGGCACACGGAGACGCGTACGGGGAAGTCGGCGGTGCTGCGGAAGATGGCGCCGGAGCAGCTGATGCTGGATTTGAACCCCGAAGATGCGGCGAAGCTGGGTGTGCTGGATGGGCAAAGCGTGCGCGTGATCTCGAAGCGGGCTGAATTGACCGCATTGACCCGATTGACGAGCTGCGTGAAGCCCGGCGAGGTGTATCTGCCGATGCACGATGGGCGGGTGAACCAGCTCACGCATGCGTCATTCGATCCGCTGAGCCGGCAGCCGAGTTACAAACACTCGGCGGTGCGGGTGGAAGTGGTTCTTTAGAGCGACAGCGTCGGGGCGTCGATGAGCGAATACACCTCGACGGGATCGGGCTGGCCTTTGACTGGATGGATGCCGGCGTTTTGATAGATCGACAGGCCTTCAGGCCAGCCGTCCATGAAGGGGGCGCCGGCGAGCACGGGGACTTGCAGTTTCCGGGTGAGGCTTTCGATGCGGAAGGTCACGTTCACAGCCTCGCCGACGGCGGTGGTCATCCCGCGGCCCATGGCTCCGAGCGCCACGTCGCCGATGTTCAGGCCGATGTGGCAGAAAACTTCGAGGTTCATGTTCTCCTTCAGCCACTTGCGCTTGGGCGAGTCCGCCGCCTCGGGGGCGCTGAGGATTTTCGCGGCCTCGGTGGCTTTCGCACGGATGTCCGACGTGTCGCCATGCCAGTAGGCGAAGACGCCGTCGCCGATGAATTTGTCGATGATGGCGCCACGGCTTTTCAGCACCAGCTCGCACTGCGCATACCACTCACGGAGCATCGCGGCCACCTCCTCGGCGCTGAGCTGGGCGGAGATGGCGGTGAAATTTCTCAAATCGCCGACGAGCAGCGTGGCCTTCACCGTTTTTACCGGCAGAGCGATGGTGTGCAGCGCTTGTGTGGAGGATGCCTGCGTCTGCCCGGTGCCGCCTTCCTCATCATTGTCGAAAACGAAGCTGCTGGTGCCGAACTGAACGCGGTCCCCATGACGCAGCGCCCTTGCCGTGCTGACCGCCACGTCATTGACGAAGCTGCCATTCGCGCTGCCGAGGTCGGAGATCCAGAAGAGCGAGCCATCCCGGCGGATGGTAGCATGCTGGCGCGAGACTCCGCCGTCCAGCAGGCGGATGCTGGCATCCGGGCTGCGGCCGATCATGTTGAAGTCCTCGAGGGTGATCTCGAGGTCTTTTTCCAGTGATTTCAGCTTGGCGGGCATGGTTGAGGAATTACGCGGCTTTCTTGAAGCAACTCGCACGCCGGAAGTCAAGCCCCCTCCCGCGCATTTTGGAGAACAGCCTCGAAACAAAGCTGAAATTGCACCCGTGCACCACCCAAGGCAGGATCAGCCGATGCTCCCGCGCCTCGTTTTTGCCCTGATCGCCCTCTCCGGCCTGCTGCACGCCCATAATGTGCCCAGCATGACCATCGAGAGCCGCTTCACCGCGAGCGGAAACTTCGATCTGACGATCAATTTCGACCCGCGGGCCTTTCTGGCGGCCGATCCGCGTTCCCTGCCCCCTGTGGCCGGGTCCTGGTTCTCCGATCAATCGCCCGAGCAGGCCGCAGCCAACCTCGAAAAGGCAAGCGACTACCTCAGGCAGTCTGTGGGCCTGATTTTCAATGGCCGTCCCATCCCGCTGCCGAAGCTGACCCTCCAGCCCATCGACGGCTCGGACAACACCCCGCTGAAACCGGACACGCAGGAGCTGCATCTCCTCGCCAAATGCGCCGCGCCCGCGCCGGAGGGAGCCACCGAGTTCCAGATCTCCTTTGCCAAAAACGCCGCCATCGACCTCATCCTGCTCAATGCCCTCGAAAATGCCGCCGAGCGCAAACCACAGGTGCTTTTCCCCGGCGAAACGAGCCGCCCGTTCGTCTTCCGCAGCGCCCCACCGCCTCCCGTGGCCGTCACACCGCCTGCGCCCAAAGGCTCGTATCTTTCCACGCTCGCCCTCGTCATCGCTCTCGCCGCGGTATTCATCGGCTGGCGCCTCCTGAGCAAATACCGGCATTTCCACCGCGGGCACCGGAAGCCGAGGGACAGGCATCCCGATTGAGATGGCGGTTTGACACGCCTCCCGCTGAAAGGCATCATTCGCGGCATGCCCGCTACCAAAACCACCTCCACGCCGCCATCGAGTGGCTCCGGCGAATGGACGCCGGAGAGGATCGAGCGCATGCGCAGGCAGGACCGGGCCAGCAGCCGGGTTCGTCGTCAATTGGGCCAGATCGTGACGGGGCCCGATCACTGGAGGCGTTCGCAATCCAGCATGGCCTGCTTTTCAACTACGCATGGCTGATGTCCCTGGACCCGCGTGACGGCGGCCAGCAACACGAGACCTATGTCGATTTGAATTTCATCCTCGACGCCGAGGGCATCCACCCCATCGATCTGCACCTCAGCAGGCTGCCATGGGGGGATAATCCGATGAATCCGTGTAGAACAGCATCCTCATGAAACACACTTCCCACCTTCTCACCGCCGTTTTCCTTCTCTGCGTCCGGATTGCAGGCGCTCATGAAGATGATCCTGAAGTTACTTACGAGCATCAAGAGCTTCGGGAAGCGGCCAGCGCAGCCGTGAGAAACGGAAACACCACCCTTTTTGACTCTCTGCTCAAAGCAGGGCTGCAACTCAGCAAACCGCTCGATCCTGAATACGGCGACACGGCCCTGCATGAGGCTGTATCCGCCCGAAAACCCACCATGATCCGGCATTTGCTGTCTCTTGGCGCTGATCCGCTCGCGATGGATTTTTATGGTGACAAGCCCGTGGACGAACTGAAGCGTTGTGAGGACAAAAAGGAGCTGACTGAGTGTCTGGCGGCGCTGAAACGCGAACCCACCGACTACGATCTCAAGAAACTCAATGACATTCCCGTGCCGGTCTGGCGCGAGGTCCTCGGGGTGCCAGCCAAAACACCTGATCCGCTGGCACCGCCCGTAAAAGATGCGCCGCTGCTGGTGACCTTCATTTCTATCAATGACCTCGATCCCGCGCCCGAGATGAAGCCGGTGCTCGACGCTCACTATCCTGGCTGGCGGCCCGGGAGCCTCATCGAACCGGCCGAACCACCTGCCAATGCAAGGCATGGAAGCATTATTCGCGACAAAAAGTCCAAAGAGTTCGGCGAGCATGTCCAGATCACCCTGATCAAGACCTCGTCCACATCCGTCCGGCAGGAGGATAAAAGCCTGCTCGCGAAACTGGCCCGTGACTGGATCTCTCCTGCCTACGAGTTCAAAGTGCGCACCACCCGCGGCGGCGCGATGAATGGCGGCGGCTGGGCCGGATACATCGTGTTTATCGAAGGCTATTGGATCAAACTCGGCACCTACGGCTGGGATGAGTAACCAAAGGGCGGATTGTGGAAAAGTCCCGCTATCCATCCCCGGACGACTCGCTAAAACTGGCAGGCCCGTGCCGAATTCGTCATTCGCCATTCGGATTTCGTCATTCCCCACATGCCTTCCTCATTCGTCCATCTCCACCTCCACTCCGACTACTCGCTGCTCGACGGCGCGGTGCGGATTGATCAGGTGGTGAAAAAGGCGCAGGAATACAAAATGCCCGCCGTGGCGATCACCGACCATGGCAATCTCTTCGGTGCCATCGACTTTTACATGGCCGCCGGCAAGACCAAGCCGAAGCTCAAAAAGGGCGAAGTGGCCACCGAGGAGCAACTGGCGAAGGTCGTGAAGCCCATCCTCGGCTGCGAGATCTACCTCGCGCCCGGTTCCATGCATGAAAAGCAGGAAGTGCCGGGCCGGAAGCGCGCCTCGCACCTCACGCTGCTGGCCTCCAGCAATGAGGGCTTCGACAATCTCTCCAAACTCGTCTCGCAGGCGCATCTGCACGGCCAGTGGTACAAGCCACGCGTCGATAAGGAACTGCTGCGCCAGTATTCGAAGGGCATCATCTGCCTTAGCGGCTGCATCAATGGCGAGATCAATGAGTATCTGCTCTCCGACCGCAAGGACGAGGCGGAAAAGAGCCTGCGGGACTTCCTCGACATCTACGGGCCGGAGAATTTCTTCCTCGAAATCCAGGACCACAACACCGAGGCGCAGCGCAAGAGCGCCCGCCAGATGGTCGAATGGGCGAAGCAGTATGGCCTGCGCAACGTCGCAACCAACGACGTGCATTTCCTCAACAAGGCGGACCATGAGTCACACGACATCATGATCTGCATCGGCACCGGGGCCAGCATCTACGACCAGAACCGCATGACCTACTCCCCGGAGGTCTATTTCAAGAGCGCCGAGGAGATGCGTGCCTTGTTTTCCGAGCTGCCGGATGCCTGCGATGCCACGCTCGACATCGCCGAGCGCTGCGAGCTGAAGATCCACCTCGATTCCACCTCCATCGAGCGCTACCCGCAGTATCCCATGCCCGATGGCGGGGATCGAAACGAGTATCTGCGCCGGCTCACGCAGGAAGGTCTCGAGCGCCGCTACGGCCGCGACCGTGCCTTGAATGACGAGGTGCTGCATCAGCGCATGGAGGTCGAGCTGGCGTTGTTGAAGGA
>JBKCXA010000952.1:0-4140 GCA_046316935.1 Prosthecobacter sp. | reverse complement strand
CGTCCCCGCCTACTTTGGAAAGGCCTCGCATCCCGGCGTGGCCTTCGTGCCGGTCAGCGACACATCGGCTCGATGGGATGTCATCGTGCTTTGGCAAAAAGGAGCCACGCCGCCGGTCGCACGCGCTTTGGTGGCCGCTTTGAAGGAAATCGCCGCAAAGCAGTGAGCTACTTCAACTTCTCCAAGGGTATCACCGCCATTTCGGCGCTGTTGTGATTTCCGCCACGGCCGCCGCTGTTCGAGAAACCGATGTAGAGCTTCCCATCGTGCTCCGTGGCGCAGGGGTAGCTCAGTGAGGCTTTAGGATGCGATTCGCCGGGACCGCTGTGTTCAGCGTGACGCATCACGAAGACCTTGCTGAGCACTTCTTTGCCCGGCTCGCTGATCGCGATGGTCAGAGGCGCACGCCGACCGCCGTTGTTCGCCGCATTCGTGCACACAAGATAGCGCCGACCATTGCTCAGCATGCCTGCCGCGGGCTTGCTCGTGGTCATCGGCAGATTGCTCTCGCCCATCGTCGTCCACGTGCGGCCGTAGTCCGTGCTCTTTGAGATCAAGGCGAGCGCCTTGCCGCCATAGCGGGCGATGTTCAGCACGTTCGGCCCATCCACGATGATCGACGACTCACCCCACAAGCGGATGCCTTCATGCACCGGGATGCCGACGAAGTCCCAATTCGTAAAATCATCGCCATGACTGATCGCCACCGCGGCGGGGAAGACGCCGTTGTTTGAGTAAGGCCCCGCGCTGATGCCGGGCATGATCCAGTTTCCATCGCGCATCTTCACCGGCTGATTCAGCGCCCAAAAGCCGTTCTCGATCACCACACCGTGCTTCACCCATTCGCCCGTCGCTTCATCCAGCGAGTAAGCACGCGTGTGGATGCGCTCCATGTGGTTGTAATACGCCCCGTGAAAGGCCCACAGCTTGCCGCCATGCGAAACGGACACGCCGTGACTCACCGCGAGATCCTTCTCCTCGCCCGCATCGATTACTCGAAGTTCACTCCACGTCCGTCCGCCATCACCGCTCACGCGATACTGTGCCTCCTCGGTCACCGTGTTTTCTTCGCCTTTGTTGTGCCCGATCGACGCGTAGAGCTTTCCCTTGTGCCAGCAGAGGCCGACGCCATGCAGGAAGGTGTAGCCATCCGCCTCCTTGTCCCACTTCTTGATGACGTGAAAATCCACGTCCTCCAGCACCGGCAGGTCTTTGGCCTCCGCTAGCCTCTGGGAGGCATCCCACAACGGAAAGTCCGCCGTTTTCGGCTTTGGCAGCGCATGCGTGGCGATGACAGGCTGGAATGGCATGTCGCGGATTGCCTGTGGCTCGATGCGCACCTCATCGAGCGCTCCGAGAAAGGTCTGACGGGCTTTCCCATCGTCAAAAATGCCGCCTAGCGTGATGGGAGCCTCGCTGGCCGCAATCGGCCGTTTGAGCTTCACCTCCCCCGCGGGCTTTCCATTCAAAAACAGCGCCGCTTGGCTTGAATTGACCACCAACGCCGCGAAATGCCACGAACCCGCCTTCAACGGTTCCGCGCATGAAATGGTGCTCCAGCCGCTCGTTTGCAGATACGCCTTCAAACGCCCATCAGGCTCAATGAGCAGGCCCCATTGCCGTTCGTTGCGCGAGTAGCGATTTTTGCCGATGAGCATCTGCTGCCCTCCTTCGAGCACATACGGATTGAACCACAGTGAGACGGTGAAAGAGCCGCTGGCGAGTTTGGCACTGTTCTTGAGTTCGATGAGGGACGTCCCATGGAACTGCAAACTCGCCCCGGCAGCTCCGGCGGCTGTTTTGACATCTCCACGCAGAATCAGAGAGTCATCCACCCCATCCAAAGGCCAGGTGGCGGCGAAGGCGGAGGTGACGAGCAGGCACAGGAAGAAGGCGAGGCGGGACATGAAAGTAACTACGCCAGCGCGGGCCGAGTGTTCCAGCTTCATGCTGGTATGATAACACCCATGTCCATCAGCCGTGGATGCGTCGTTCACGGACTAAACGCCCACTCCGGTGCGTTGAGCATGGCCCAAAGGATGTCTTCGAGGCGCTGGCGCCAGTCGCTGTTGAGCTTGGCAGAAGGTGGCTCGCCTTTGCGGGCGGCGGCTTCTTGGGCTTGGCGGACGATTGTGGCTTCAGCATCGAGGTGGTTGGACCAAGACACGTATTTTTCGGGAGCGCGGTTGCTGCGAGGAGCGGGTGATGCGTGATTCGTGATGCGTGACTCAAAGCCGGGCGTGAGATGCTTCACATAGAGGTCCTTTTCTTCCTTGGTGGGCAGACGGGTGAGGAGCTTCAAATAGAGGTTATCGACGAGTTGATCGACGGTTTGCTTTTTGAGGGCGAGCTGGGTGACGCCGTGGTCGTCGCTGAGGCGGGTGAGCCAGACGCCGACGGTGCCGTTGCTGATGATGGCGGGCTGAAGGACGTTCGGAGCGGCATCGCGGACGCTGGTGGGGTCCTGACGTGCACCGCGCCAGCCGAAGGCGCTCAAGACATCGCCCACGGCCTGGATGCGCGGGAGGCTGAGGCTGGGGCGGTCGCGTTCGTTGCTGGTGCTGGTGAGCATCCAACTGCGGCGCGGTTTGCCCATGTGGATGGCGTTTTTGAGATCGCGGGTGTTGTCGATGTCGAGGCAAACTTCTTCGGTCTTGAAGGGCTTGCCGGTGGCGGCGAAGAGGCCGTCCACGATCTGCTCGGCCATGAGACGACGCGGCGCGGGGGCGGCAAACAGCGGGCTGGTTTCTTTGAGCTCGGTGTCGGTGGCGCGTTGATAGGCGTGCGAGTTCAAAATGAGCCGTGCGAGGTGTTTCATGTCGTAACCGCCGCGCACGAACTCGTGGGCGAGCCACTTCAGCAGCTCGGGATGCGAAGGTTTGCCCTTCTCCCAATCGGCCACGGGATCGACGATGCCGCGGCCCATGTAGCGGGCCCAGAGACGGTTCGCCATGACCTGGGCGAAGCGCTCGTTTTGCGGTGCGGTGATGAGCGCGGCGAGTTGATCACGAGTGTCGTCGGGATATTCGGCGAGCTTCGCGGCGGATTCGTCGCAGAACTCGGTGAACGACCATTTCGGCGGCACTTTGGTGCCCACTTTGAGCGTGATATTGATGAGTGGCTTGCGGCCCGTGGCTTTGAAGCGGTCGAGGCTCACGCTGCTCGTCAAAGGCACTTCGATCTCCTTCGAGTTCAGCATGGCGGCCATTTTGAAAAGGTCTTCCTGCGTGCTCTTCGCGGCGGGGGCATCGTGGCAGCGGGCGCATTTCATTTCTACGCCGAGGAAGGCGCTGCCGATGATGGTGCCCTTCGCGGCCATGGGCACATCGTTCTGCGAGGCCGTGGCAAAGCCCGCCGGTCCGCCGAGTCGCTCGCTGCCCTTCATGCGCAGCAGTTCGGTGACGAAGAAGTCCATCGGCTTGTTGTCACGCAGCGACTCGTAGAGCCACCAGCGGAAGGGGCCGGTGTTGTTCAGCGTGGGATTGAGGATGTTCGGATTCTCCGCGAGCACATCCTGCCAGTAACCCATCCAGTGATCGGCCCAGCGGGGGTCGGCGAGGAGCTTGTCGATCACTTTGCGATGGGCAGACAATGAGACAGGGAGAGGGGGAGACAATGAGTCGCCGGCTTTTGAGGTCTCCTTGTCTGATTGTCCCCTTGTCTGATTGTCTTGCTTCACGTCGGCCATGAAGCTCTCAATTTCCTCCAGCGAAGGCGGCACGCCGACGACATCGAGATAAACGCGGCGGAGAAAAGTCAGGTCATCGGTCAAAGCGGTGACTTCGGTGCGATCGGCGCGGATTTCTGGCCACACAGCGCCTTCCTTGATCCACGTCGTGAGCGCCTCGACCTCGGCTGCAGTGAGTTTGGCGCCTTTGGGTGGCATGACCTCGTCTTCGTCGGTGGAGACGACGCGTTTCAAGATGGCGCTGTGGTCCGGTTTGCCGGGCGTGATGGCCGCGCCGTCGTTTTCGCCGCCTTGGATAGCTGCGGCAAGCGTGTCGAGTTGCAGGTCTCCTTTGGCTTTGCCGCCGCGATGGCATTCGAGGCACTTCGTTTCGAGAATGGGCTGCACCTGCTTGAAGAAGTCCACGCTGCCCTGATGCGAGGTCTGAGACTTCACTTTGGCGATGGTGGCAC
>JBKCXA010000951.1:0-18612 GCA_046316935.1 Prosthecobacter sp. | reverse complement strand
ACCTGCTTCCCCTGGATGGCGATGCGTGCCAGGCGATGATGCGGCTGCCACGGGCAGGCCGCCAGCTCCACCCGGGCGGCAAAAGGCTCCTTCGCATCGGCGGCAGGGCCTTCCTCATCACCGGGGAAGTAGTTGATGAGCTCTTCAATACGCACCGCGTCAGCCGGCGGGATCATGTTCTGATTCAAGAAGCGGCGCACGTTCGCATACGACGCGGTATCGACATCGATCGAGAAGGTCGAGAGCGGCTCACGAAGCACGTCCTTGAGCTCGTTTTCGAGGATGCGGGTGTAGGATTCGGTGTTGGAGACGTTGTCGAAGGTCGTCCGCTTTTTGAATTGGGTGGCGTGAGAGAGGTCATACGCGGCCTGGGCTGCAGTCACTGTGATGGAAGACTGGTTGGCAATCAAACCGCCAGACAAGGTGAGTGTCGGCGTGCCCGGCGTCGCTGGCGGAGGCGAGCTCGCAGCAGACTTTTCTTCCCACTGCTCATTCACTTCAGCCAGCATCTTGGAGCGCTGTTGATCATAAGCAGGTTTGAAACTTTCGTCGCGTCGCAGCGCAGGCTCTGCCGGCATCGGTGCCGATGGCGCAGGCGGCGGCATGACTGCTGCAAGCTGCCTTTTTGCTACGTCCGATTCCGACGCGAGATCGAGCTTGCGCTGTTTGCTGACAACCACACCACCCGAGCGGACCTCCAAAGTGCCACCGCGGACCGTCACACCTCCTGTGTAGGTGTTGGCTCCGCTAAGGGTGACATTGGACTCGTCGGGTTTGGCGGCGGGCGTTGGTGCAGAGGCCAGACTCGGCAGGGGGGAGCTTAAAGGCTCGTTCATAGGCATGTTGCCAAACGAGCGTGGAGCAGATTTCCCCGGCAAGTCCACCGGAGCGCTGGCTGCGCTTGGATCGAGCTGCGGAATCACCTTGAAGAGCTTGTCCTCTCCCACGACCTCCGCGACGATTTGATCCTTCTGCGGCTGGAGCCAAGGATACATCCAGTAGCCACCAGCAGCCACGCAAGCCGCTGCAGCAGCGAGTGAACCAAATCGGGAGGCGAAGCTCCAGCGCAACGGTTTGGATGCGGACGATGGAAGAATGATGTTCGTGGCTGGCGGCATCGTTTGAAGCCGCGAGCGCTGCTCGGAGGTGAGCTCGAGGGATTCGTCACGCAGTTCCTTGAGCAGGAAGTGGCAGAAATCCTTCGTGGCGCGTGCTTCGTAGCCGGTGCCGGGATTCTCCTTGAGGGCGGCCTCGATCTGCTCGCGATCCTGCGGGCTCAGCTCGTCGAGGGCCCAGGCGGTGATCTGTTCGTGTTTCATAGTTTGATCCTTCATCTTTAATTTTTGATCTTTTCCGGGTCACGCGGCGGCCAGTGCCGGGCTGCGTGTCTTCGTGGTGGCGGGCATGTCATTTTCCATGGCCTGCCATTTCGTGCGCAGGGCGGCCACGCCGTGGTGGATGAGGTAGCCGACATTGCCGATGCTCGTTTTCATCGCGGCGCTGATCTGCTGGTAGTCGAGGCCGGCGATGAATTTGAGCCGCACGGCCTCCTGCTGCCGGGTGGGCAGGGTATCAATGAGGCGGCGGAGCGTGGTGGCAGTCTCGGCGCGATCCATTTCCTCGTGCGGCGAGGGATCGGCGGACATTTCGAGGTCGAGAGTTTCAGTTTCCATGACGACGAGGCGGCGGTGTTTGCGCTGGTGGTCCAGCGCACGGTTTCGGCAGACGGTGAAGAGCCAGGGGGCCAGCCGCTCGTGATCGAGGGTGTGGAGGCACTGGCTGAGCTTCACAAACACGTCCTGCACGATGTCCCGCGCCTCCTCCAGATCGCCCGTGTAGCCGTGCGCATAGCGGATGAGAGGCCGCTCGTAGCGCTGGAGGGTTTCGAGGAAGAGGGTGTGCGGGGCAGCCATGAGAACGTGTTCGCCGCGCATGACGAACATCCACCGGCTATCTTGGGGTGGTTTCCATTTTTTTCATCTGACGGATCGGTCTGATCAAACAGATACCTCTGGGATCAGGCTATTTGGCCTTCCCCTTGCCTTTGCCCTTCTTCTTGCCGCCTGCGCCGGATTTCGTGTCGAGGGTCTAAACGGCAAGGCAAACGGCGCCGGGTCCTGCATCACGCGGGGATCGTGGCATCGGGGCCCTTGCTGAGATCGTAGAGCTGCTCCTGCGGCCGTTTCGCAAAGGCGTGGGGAAAGTGCCGCTTGAGTGGCGAGTCGTAGCGATGCTCACATGCAGTTCGAGACCAACCGTGCATGGCCTTCAACTTGTCATGGATGCCGCGCGTCTCTTTCTTGATCGGGTGAAGGATATTCCGACGCGTTTGCATCTCAATGCAGGATCACGGCATGCCTGCTCAATACACACTCACATTGCCCGTGTAGGCGTCGATGACGAGTGCGCGGTAGTTTCGGGGGAGTCTGCCCGGTTTGGCGGCGGCCTTGGACTCTTCGGACAGGGTGAGGCACCAGCGCGCAGTGCTGTTTTTGGGCAGGGTGGTATCGCCGGAGGGCGTGAATCCGAAAAAGAGGCCGGGGCCGAGGCTGGGCTCGAGTTCGAGGATGTTGGAGTAGTCTTCGTGGTCGACGAAGATGATGCCTGAGGGCAGTTTTTGCGGTGCGCTGAGGTCGGTGGGCAGGCCAGTGACGGGATCGAGCGCGACGAGCTGCCAGCCGCGATACGGAGACGTGGCATCGGCTGGCGTGGCGGTGAGGAAGCGCAGGTAGATGGCGCGGTTTTCCTTCACCGCGAGGATGGAGGTCATGCGCAGCTCGTTTTGGAGGAGGGTGGCGGCGGCGGAGAGGTTTTGCGCCTGGAGGGTGCCACGCAGGTTGCTGATGGAGAGCAGGAGGATCGCGGAGATGATGCTGACGACAATGAGCATCTCAGCGAGGGTGAAGGCGCGAGAGGCCTCGCGAGGCGTGCGTGAAGCAGTCATGGTGCGGCAACCTCCTGGCTTGTGACCCACTTGGCCGAGCGGATGGTGACGAGGGAGGTGAAGGTGCGGCTGCGGAGGCCGAGTTTGCGGATTTCAGCCTCGAGCAAGGCGAGGTCTGCCTTGGTCTTTTCGCGCATCTTTTCCTCGGTGACGGTCCCGGTGAGGCCTTTGAAGAATTTTTCCCGCACGAGTTTCGTGAGCGCGGAGGCGTGCGCGGTGGCCTGGGCGCTGGTGAGCGGCAGCCAGGTGTCCTCATCGAGTGCAAGCAGGGTGAGTTGAAGGCGCGGGGGTAACTGGTGACGCGAGGTGGCGGCGCGAGGATCAGCGGCCCATTGGTGGCGG
This sequence comes from Prosthecobacter sp., assembly GCA_046316935.1. Taxonomy (GTDB): domain Bacteria; phylum Verrucomicrobiota; class Verrucomicrobiia; order Verrucomicrobiales; family Verrucomicrobiaceae; genus Prosthecobacter. The sequence goes on along the minus strand of JBKCXA010000951.1, from coordinate 15,326 downwards.
CGGGTGTCGTAGTGGTAGTCGGGCGCGAGTGAGGCGGGTGGAGGCGGCGCGGCGCCAGTGGCGGGTGCCACGGGCACGGGATTGAGCGGTTCGACAAAGATGGCGAAGATGTGTTCGGCGATGGGATGGGAGTGGGCGACGAGGTGATTGTTGAACCACTGGTAGAGGGTGCCCTGGGCGGTTTGCACCTCGATCCAAGGCTTCTTTTTTCCGGGCGCGGCCGGGTCATCAACCATGCGATAGAGATCGATGGTCTCCGTGGGCGGGCGGAACTCCATGAGGCGAAAGCGCATGCGCTCCGGGTGGCTGGCGATGTCCTGGCGCAACCAGTCGGGGCGCTGCGGCATGTCGCTGCCAAAGGAAACCCAGTAGCCGACGGTGTTGAGCGTGTCATTGAGCCGCTGTACGTCCGCGTTTTCAGCAAAGCCGAGCGGGGCCTGAAAAAACAACGCTTGCCCGGGTGAGAGCGTTTGCGCAGGAATGAGCACCTGCGCAGGACCGCTGACAAGGTGCAGTTCGGACTGGCGCTGGTAAAAGGTGGGATTGGCGGGGTCGTTGTAGCCCCAGTAGGCATTGAGCGTGGCCTGGCTAACGCGGCGGGAGATGGTTTCGAAGGCATTCCGGGCATCTCGAAAGCTGCCGACGCTGGAGCGGGTGTTTTTCCACGCGAGCTGGGTGCTGCCGAGCATCTGGGACATCAGCAAGAGCAGCAGCCCGGTGATGCTGATGGCGACCAGCAGCTCCACAAGGCTGAAAGCGGCAGCGAGGCGACGGGATGCGGGCTTCATGGGCTCTTGTCCATCTGCGGCAGCACGGCCTGGGTTTGGCGAAAGATACGTTTCTCCTCAAAGGCCGCCGCGCCGGCCATGACGTCACGACTGGTGCGCAGGCGCAGGGTGCGGAGGCGTGAATTGGCCACTGTGGAGCCTGGGAGCAGCGGCGCGGGCAGGATGCTGACCTGCGCGATGAGGAAGGCCTCGCGATCCGTGGCCGCGACGCGGAAGCCATGCGGGTCAAAGTAGAGCAGCTCCGCTGTGGCAGCCTCTTGCTGCCGCAGGATGCTGGGCCAGTCCCGCTGCTGATAGTCCGCCATGATGGCCTGGAGCACGCGGGCCTCCGCGCCATCGGTGTTGGAGTGCTGCATGCTGCTGAGGCTGGCCGGCAGCAGTCCGAGCAGTGTCACCACCGTGACCGCGGCGATCCCGACAGCCAGCATGACCTCCGCGAGCGAAAAGGCAGCGATTAAAGGCTGCGACGATGTCCGGGCAGGCAGCTTCATGGCGCGAAAATCTTGCTGCGGATAATGCGAAAGCGGTAGTGATCATCCAGTGCTCCATCGGCATCCGGATTCGCCACGAAGTCAGGCAGCGCAGCGTCATTCGGGTCGATGTAGCGCTCCAAAACAACGGAGCCGCGCTGCTCCGCGCCGACGCGGTCTTTTTTCTCGTCCCATACAGTCACGGGAGTGCTGCGGGCCTTTTTGAGCGCCTGCACGCGGTAATGCACCTGGAAGACGTTCGAGCGCGTGGTGAGGCGCGGGTAGAGCTGGTTGTAGGGGGACTCGCGTGTGTTGTCCCCGGTGAGCTTCATGCCGTCATCCGGCTGCTGCGGGTCACCATTCCACCAGCTGATCATGTCACCGATTTTGGGCTTTTGGCTTGGCTTGGACAGGGTTTTGCCGGTGCGGTTGTTGCTGCTGATGTAGCTGTGTCCGGCGATGGGCTCCGGCACGAGGAAGAGATCACAAATCTCCGATGCGGAGTGGAAGAGGTCGCCACTGCCGAAGCGGGCCTGGAACCCTTGCAGCGTCTCGGTCATGTTGACATTGTAGTTGGTGTCGAACCTGAGGTTGTCCGCATCGAGGAAGGCTTTGTAGCAAAACTGCTTCTGTGGCGTGCTGGCCCCCGAGGGATTGGCATTCGAGGCCCAGGCCATGGCGGCAGGCAGCGCCGTGATCCGCACGCTGCGCATGGCGGCGTGCAGGCCCGTGGCACGTGTGATGTGCGTGAAGGGCATCATCTGGTAGTTCATATTGATCTTGCCCGCGGTCGATGCCGGCTCGCTGATGGCGTAAGGCTCGACGACGGGCATCCAGAAGAGATCGAGCAGCAGGTGGTCACGCGGCGATTTGAAGCCGAAGTGATCCAGCTCCGTCGGCGGGCTCGTGCTCGCGCTGACACGTGAGGGCGGATTCGGACAAAAAAGCAGCGTCTGCCAAGGCCGCGGAACGCTCGATGTCTGGCTTGCCGGTGTGGGATGGATACCGCTGGGCAGTGAGCCAAAGGCGATGGCGGAGCTGATTTGACGGTTGGGGGCGTAGTTGCGGCCTTTTTCTTCGGTGAAGCCTCCCCGGCTGTAGTAGCCGTTGCCACCGACTTCCTGACCTCCTTCGTCGGGTTTGTTGATATACGGTCCGTCCTCGATGCGCCCGATGCCGTTGTCCCAATCACCGGGCCGGGAGTCCGCATTCATGGCTCCATCGAGCAGGATGGGGCACGCAGGCTGGCAGTCCTGCCAGTAAGCCACGTCTTTGACGAGGCCGTAAGGCTTGGTCACCGCGTTGCCGCTGGCATTGAAGACATAGCCAGATGCTTGCCAGACGTGCTGCTGCCCGCCGTTGGCACCCAGGCCGGAACGGATGTGGGTGCGCCCGTAGTGCCCCTGGAAGTTGTTCGCGGCGTAACGCAGGCTCTGCGCTTCATCCCAATAGCTTGCGGCGGGATTGACGTGATCATTGGTTTTCGTGCTGGACGGGTTGCTGAAATATCTGGAGTGGGGCTTGAAGTAAGTCTTCGGCACAAAGGGCAGAGCGGCGATATGCCGGTAGTCGCCTTTCGATGGCCCGGCGACATCGACGACCACGGAACGCACCGTGTCGCCGTATCCGATGAGCTGGTTGCGCAGGTTACCAGCCTTGATCCGTTCATTGAAGGCCATGAAAGACGTTTGTGGCACACTGGGCTTCGGATTGGGCATCAGGGTAGGGTTAAAACCCATCTTTGGCACCCGCAGCGTCGTCTTTGGGAACTCCATTTCGATGGTCTGCAGCGGGGTGCTGTTGATCGTGCCAAAGCCGGAATAAAGCTCGATCTTGATCGTGGAAGCTGCTGGGCCGGGGAAGTCAAACGTGGTCAGTTTGCTCACATCGATCTCATTGCTCACAAAGGGGTAGTTATCATCCTCCTTCGACTGCCCGGCGACTTTGTCGCCACTGCCTGCTTTGAGAAACTGCGCATGCAGGCCGGTGTAGGCAGTCGCATGAGCATTTTCAGAGGCCGCACCCGCAGGGCGCCAGGCACGGTTCACCGCGTTCTGAATGCCAGCGGGGAAAATGGGTTTGCCATCAATGACCCAGCTTTCGAGGCCTTTGATCTTGTAACGGATGTTTGCCGTGTAAGGCGGCATGCCGATGGCTGCGGAGAAAGGCTGTAGGATGATGTAGGCACGCATCTTCGTGGTTTTGTCAGCCCAGCCATCCGGCGTTTTGGCCTTCGTCAGATTGTTTTCCACATCCAGCGGCGTGCCCGTTGATGCGGCAGTCACCGGCTTGCCATCCTTGTCGGCCACTTCGGTGGCCATAAAGACCACCGCGGCCTCGACGATGGTGGGGAAACGTCCGAACGCCTTCAAAGCCGCTGTTTGGCCCGGCGCTGCCGATGGCAATTGCGCATTGTCTGGCAATGCGGTGGCCACAGCCGGGCTGGCGGCGGCTTCACCGATGTAGCTGCCATTCTTGCCCGTGTAGGCACGTGGCGGGAGATAAAAGTAGCTCTGCTTGTTATCAATCTTGGAGGTCCCTGGATCGAAGTTGGCGCACCACGAATTCAGTCCCCAGCGCTGCATGTCGAAGATCTGAAAGAGGATCTGGTTGCGGTTATTCTCGCCGTATTTGCTCACGAAGGTGTCGTCACCAAACCCCGGCACGGCCTGGCCCGTGATCCGCTGCAAGTAGCGAAACAACACCTGGTTCGGTGCCAGCGTGAAATCCGCCGCCGGATCTTGTGAGGAACCCGGAGAAGTAGCGCTCGTCCACATGCTGGCTCGTTTCCACGCCACCTGCCTGCCGCCGATTTTCGCGCAGAAAGCCAGCAGCTTGTCCTTGGCCGTCTGCGGTGCCGTCGCGGCATCATGCGCAGGCCACAGCGACACCCGCGGTCGGTTCCAAAGATTCGTCTCTGGTGCGCGACTGTGCGCGGTGAGGTAAAACCGCGCCATTTGCAGCTCATCCGCGCTCAGCGGTGCCGCGCTCGCGGTGGAGGCGCTGCGCACACGCTGCGGATCGTAAAACAACTCATCCACGGACACAAAGAGCCGCTCCTGCTTCACCGGCATCCCGCTCAGCGTGGCAGCCAGGCTCGTGTTCACCTTCCTGGAGCCGCCTTGCGTGTTGTTGTCTGGCGTGCCGTGATTCGTCCGCGGTGAGATCGAGTAGATCGAGTTCAGATAGGAAACAAACGCGGTGTTTTTGATCACGCCGTTGGCATCCAGCGATGGGTCTTTCCACTTGAAGCGATCATCAAAGGCTCCTAGCACCGTGCTCAGGCAGGTCGTCGCCGGATGGCCGGGGAAGCGCTGGAACTCATTCTGCACCGGCACATAGGCGGCGTAATTGCGATCCGTCCAGCTCGTGCTCCGGGGCACATCCCACGGCGTGCCTTCGCTGGCCGTGTTGATGTTCACCTTGCAGCTCTCGTCATCCGTCCAGAAGGCGACGCGGCCCACCAGCGGGTTCTCCCGGCTCACCACCGCCGCATCAAACTGCGCCACGCCATTTTCCTCCTTCACCGGCACGGTGAAGCGCCCGTCACGCAGCACATACAGCCAGCGCACCGGCATCGGCGCAGGCTGCTGCGGCGTGGGGCTCACCGTCGAGGAATCGAGTGACACGCCATCGATCAAGCCGACTGCGGCGGGATCGAAAATGGGATACACCTTGCGAAAAGCGCCCCCGGGCAGCGGTTTGACCACCGGTGCGTTCAAATCGGAAAAAGTGGCTGGCCGCATGTGCCAGCCCGTCATCGCCGCCGACTCCGCTGCCGCGTCAAAATCCGCTCCCGCCACCATCTGACCACTGCTGTAAAGCTTCCAGGCTCCGGTCAGCTTCGCACGGCCGGTGGTGCCATCCTTCTCCGTGCCAAAAACGCGGATCATGCCCGGTTGCGAGGCCCAGGTCTTCGTTTTGCCGAGGCCGGAGGTCGCATCGCGAATCTGGCCCATGACGAGGTTCGTCGGCAACTCCGCCAAGGTGCGCACCTCCGTGATCTGCGTCACGACCGAGGCCGATTTCGTCTCCGAACGGCTGAACTGCACGATGGCCAGCACCAGCACCATCAGCAGCGCCATCATCATGAGCACAAACATCAGCGCCATGCCGGAGTCATGACGGAGTCGGTTGGCAGGCTGGTTGGAGAGCTTCAAAATCAGAGCAAATCGCGATTTTTTACCCCGACCAGTCGGAAACGACCAGATAAAAAAGGAAGGCCTATGGCCTAATTGGCAGCCTTAGCCTTCCCCTTCCCTTTGCCCTTCTTCTTGCCGCCTTCGCCGGATTTCGTGTCGAGCGTGAAGGGCGGCAGTTCAAAGGGCACCGGGTCTTGCGTCACACGCGGATCACCCACCGCTTTGAGCTTCGCCATGAGCTCGGCGGCCATTTCGGTCTTCTTCGCGGCAAAGCTGGCCTCGGTGGCGAGGTTGATGGTGGCGTCCGGGTCCTTGCTGAGGTCGTAAAGCTCCTCCTGCGGCCGTTTGGCAAAGGCATAGTCGAAGTGCCATTTGTATTGCGAGTCGTTGCGATGCGCGATGAGCCACGCGTTGGCCGGTGAGCTGTCCATGTCGGGAAAGGCTTCGTAGGTGTTGTTTTCGAGGCTGTTTTGATCCGGCGTGAAGCTGTCCGTGAGGTTCTTGTAGTCTCCCATCGGCATGCGCTCCGGCTTGAAGTTGTGAATGTAGAGCCAGCCGTCCTTGCGCAGCGCCCGCTGCGGATAAGGCAGGTTTCCTTCGCGGGCGATGCTCACATGGCGCTCGCGACCGGTGATGACGTAATCGCGTTCGGGATCAATTCGGCCGCTTTTGCCACTCTTCATGAGCGAGACCAGGCTCTTGCCATTCACACCGGGCGGAATGGCCGCGCCGCCGACTTCCATGAACGTCGGCGCAAGGTCCATGAGGTTCACAAAATCCTCGATGAAGCGTCCGCCGGGCTGTCCGGGCCAGCGGATGGCCAGCGTCACGTTCACGCCGAAGTCGTAGAGATTGCATTTGCCGCCGGGGAAGCCCGGAGCGCCGTGGTCGCCGCTGATAACGATGATGGTGTTGTCCAGCTCGCCTTCTTCTTCGAGCCTTTTGACCAACACACCGACCTGAGCATCGAAAGCCTGGATCTCGCCGAGGTAACTCCCAAAATCCTCGCGGAACTCCGGCACGTCCGGCAGATGCTTCGGCAGCTTGCCCTTCAAATCATCCGGTTTGATGCCCCACTGCGCCTCGCCGCTGCCTTTGACCCACTTGCGATGCACATTCGTCGGTCCATGCCAGAAAAGGAACGGCGCACCCTTTGGCCGCGCCTTGAGGAAGTCGTCAAAATTGCCGCGCACCTCGGCATAAAGCTCGTTTTTCGCCTCTTCGAGCGGTTTGCCCGCCGCGACCATCTTCGTGACCTCCTCGGAGAAGTTATTGAAGCGACCGCCATGCTTCTGATACGCGTGCGCCTGCCCCCCAAAAGGCGCATCGCCCGGCTCACCGGGGCTCCACACCTTGAAGGCCTTGCCGATGTGATAACCCTTGTCCTTCAGCGTGAGCGCGAAGCTCGGAATCGCCGGGTCCCACACCGCGCCATTGAGGATGGCGGCCCGACCGCAGTTGAAGAAGTAGCGGCCCGAGTTCAACGCACTGCGGCAGGGCGTGCAGCTTGGCGCATTCACATACGCGCGACTGAAAAGCGCTCCCTCGCGGGCGATGCGGTCAATATTCGGTGTTTTGACCACCTGGTTCGGCGACGGGAACTTCTCATGCTTCGCATACTCGCTCGCATAGCGCCCCCAGTCATCCGCGAAGCAGAAAAGGATGTTCAACGGCTTGTCCGCCGCGATGGCGGAGGCAGCAAATGCAAGAAGACAGATCAGGGAACGCATGGCCGCCCTTCAACGTGCGCATGGAGGGCAAACCTTCGGTGAAAAACCTTCGCCCAGTTACTTCCAACCGCCTCCGAGCGCCTTTAGCATCGCCACGCTCGCCACGAGCCGCTGGCCGTCGATTTGCGCGGCGAGCAGTTTGGCGCTCAAGACGGTGCGGTTGGCATCGACGACCTCGAAGTAGCTCGCGAGGCCTTTTTGATAGCGCAGCTCGGCGAGGCGTTGCGTTTCCTGCGCGGCCTTGATGGCGTCGTTCAGTGCGGCGGACTGCCGTGCATAGCCTTGGGAGTCCAGCATGCTGTCTTCGACCTCCTTGATGCCGGTGAGGATGCTCTGCCGGTAGGCGGCGAGGCTTTCTTCATAGCGTGCTTTGCTTGCCGCGAGGTTCGCTTTGAGCCGGCCACCTTGGAAAATGGGCAGCGTCATGCTGGGACCGATGGTGAGCGTGCGGCTCTTCGCGTCGTAGAAGTCCACGGTGCCGATGCTTTCGAGGCCGCCGGTGCCGCCGATCTTGAAAGCAGGGAAGAACGACGCTTTCGCCACGCCGATCTGCGCATTCGCCTCACGCATCTTTTGCTCGGCGGCACGGATGTCCGGGCGACGCTGCAGCAGCGTGGAGGGCAGACCGCCCGGCACTCGCGGTGGCGAGGGCAGAGCGGCATTGTGTGAAAGCTTGAACGTGCTCGGAATCTGGCCGCAAAGCACGGCGAGCGCGTTTTCCGCATTGCCACGCTGGCGTTCGAGAGACGCGAGATCGTTGCGGGCGAGCTCAAGCTCCGTTTTGGCCCGCGAGACATCCATCTCATTGGCGAGGCCGCCTTTGAAGCGGGACTCCTGGAGCTTCATGGCTTCCTGACGCCACTCGAGTGTCTCGTTCACGACGCCGATCTGCTTGTCCATCGAGTGCGCGAGGAAGTAAAGACGCGCCACTTCCGATGCGAGGCTCAGTCGCTGTGCAGCGAGCGTCTCCGCCGCGGCGGCCTCGCTGGCCTTGGCACCTTCCACTCCACGTCTCACACGGCCCCAAAGGTCCAGTTCCCAACCGAACTCGAAGAGATTCTGAAACCGGCGACGCTGAATCGAGGGAAGGGCGATGCCGGGGGGCAGGTTGGCACCAAACGAGGTCTGCGAGAGACGCTCATATTGCATGGCATCTTTGAAGCTGAGCTGCGGAAACCACTCGGATGCCTGCACGCCGATGAGAGCACGCGCTGTCTCCACGCGGGCGAGAGCACCGCGAAGGTCCTGATTGCTGCTCATCGCCTGATCGACGAGGCGGTTGAGGTCCGACGAGCCATACAAGCGCCACCATTCGCCCGGCATCGGCAGATCGCTCACGCTAGCTGTTTTGCCATTTTTCCACTTCGCGGGCAGCGCGAGGTCTGGGAGGGCAAAGTTCGGTCCCACCGAGCAGGAGGCGAGCAGCAGGGCAGGGAGGCAAAGAAGGTTTTTTGAGGTCATGGCTGGGCGTCCTGGGTGGCGATGAATACATCCATCTGCTGGCCGGCGAAGAGAGCGGCGGGAACGGGTTTCTGCAAACGATAGATCACTTGAAGCACGCGGGTGTCCACGCGTTCGGTGGCATCCCCAGTGAGGGATTTTTTCGGAATGACGAGCGGCTCCAAACGCACGAACTCGAGCTGCGCGGCCAAAGAGGGGTTGCCACGCACCTGCGCGGTGGCTTGCGAGGTCGGCCGGACCTTCCACGCCTCGTATTCGTCCACATCGGCGCGGACGTGCAGCACGCTCATGTCGCCCAGCACGAGCCAAGGTGTCTCCGTCGGCGTGGCGGCGATGTATTCACCCTCGCGCACCTTCACCTGGAGCACGGTGGCATCGCGTGGCGCGGTGATGACGCTGCGGGCGAGTTCGGTCTCGATGACCTCGATCTGTGTCCGTGCTCGCAGAATTGTAGCTTCATTGGATTTCACCTTCGCTTGAGCGGTGCCGAGCGTGAGCTCGCGCTGCGTGCGTTCCTCATCGGACATCGCCCGGGCATCGGTGAGGCTGCGGGCGAATTCGACATTCCGACGCGCCTGCGCCTCCTCGGCACGAGAAACCGCGAGCGAAGCCTCGGCCTCGTTCACCTGCGCTTTGGCCACTGCGAGCTCGGCGCGAAGCTGGCGTGTGTCGAGCGTGATGAGCGTGTCACCCTTCTTCACCTGCTGGTCAGCTTGCACATGGACCTTTTCCACCACGCCGCTGCGATGGCTGCCGGGCATGATGAGCTCGCTGGCGGGCTCGATCAAACCGACCGCGGCCACGGTGTCGGCATAATTCGACCGCGGTGGCGCTGAGGGCGGATCGGTGACGGTTTCCTGCGGCAGCTTGCTGATGACCGAGGTCACCGCCCAGCCGAGGGAGAAGAGCGCGATGAGAGGTAGAATGGGGATTTTCATGAGGGTGAGGTGATTTGAGTGATGATGCCGTCATTCATGTGGGCGATGCGGTGGGCGTGGTGAAAGACGCGGTTGTCATGCGTGACGACGAGCACAGCCCGCTGCGGTGCCACGGCGGCGCTGGAGAGCAGTTGCATGACCGACTCGCCGGTCTCGTGGTCGAGCGCTGCGGTGGGTTCATCGCAGATGACGAGTCGCGGCTCATGCACGAGTGCACGAGCCAGAGCCACACGCTGCTGCTGGCCGCCGGAGAGGAAACGCGGATACGATGAAGCCTTCGCGCCGATGCCGAGACGGTCGAGTAAAGCGCTGGCTCGCTTCACCGCGTCACTTCGTTTCATGCCATCGGCGATCAACGGCACTGCGGCATTCTCCGCAGCGGTGAGCGAGGGCAGCAGGTTGTATTGTTGAAACACGAAGCCGAGCTCGCGACGTCGAAACTCGACCCGGTCTTTGCCACGCAGCGAACCATGCGCACGGCCGAGCACATCGACCTCGCCTTCACTCGGCTCCAGCAAGCCGGCGATCACCGAGATGAGCGTGGTTTTTCCACAGCCACTCGGGCCCACGAGGAAGGTCATCTCGCCGAGGCGGGCATGGAAATCGACTCCGCGTAGAACTTCAGTGCGATTTTCTCCATCGCCGAAGTGCTTGCGCACGGTGCGGCAGGTGACGGCATGGGGTTCGTTGGCGTTCATGATCATCGGAAGACACTCGCGGGTTCCAGCACCAGCACCTTGCGCACGCTCAGCAGGCTCACGGCTGCGGCCACGAGGGCCATGAGCACGGCCACGCCGACCACGGCTTCCCACATCAGCACGATGCCGCGGGTGGCGAGCTGGTTGAGCGTGGCATTGAAAAACACCGCCGCCATGCCGGTGCCGAGCGCATAGCCGATGGCACCGCCGACGAGCGCTTGCAGCAATACCATGCCGACCAAGCGCAGGTTCGTGACTCCAATCGCTTTCAAGGCGCCGAACTGCCGCAGGTTCTCGACGGTGAACATGTAAAACGTCTGCCCGCTCACCGCGAGGCCCACGATCAAGGCCACCGCGATGGTAATGCCGAAGTTCACCGGGATGCCGGTATTCTTTAAATAGTAAACCACACAGTCCCACGCGAATTCCGCCGTCGTGCGGGCTTTGAGGCCTGTTTCTCTCTCGATGCGCCGGGCCAGCGCCACGGCATCAATACCGGCCTTTGGCCTCACCAGCACATAACTGAGCATCTTTCGCTCGCGACCCTGAAACAGCACCGCCTCGCTGTATCGCGCGTGAATCACCGGAAAGCTCACAAAAGGCGCAGCGGCATCTGAGATACCCACGATGCGAGCCTTGTGATCGTTCAGCTCCAGCACGCGACCGAGCTCCAGCGGCTCGCCGGGATAAAGCAGGTCATAGCCAGCGCGGTCGATGACGATGCTGTTGGCCTCGCGAAGTTGCTCCCAACTGCCGAGCAGCATCTTTCGCGGTGCGCCGACCAGCGTGGCATCATCGAGGCCGAGCGTGAAGGTGGACGCGAACTTCCCAGCGGCCGTTTTGGCGGTGGGATTGCCTTTGAAGAGCCGCACCGCGTAGTCCACGCCCTCCACGCCGCGCACGCGGAAGAGGTCGGTGTCCTTCAGTGCCTTCGTCTGCTCGAAATACTCGGTGTGCGGATCCATCACCCAGATCTCCGCATCGGTCACATCGCGCACCTGGCTGCCGGTGCGCTTCATGATGCCGCAGAAGATGCTGACCTGGTTTTGCAGCAGAAAGGTCGAGAACGCGAAGGCGAACACGAGGCCGAAGTACTTCGCCTTGTCGGCCATGAGCATGCGGAGGGCGATGAAGTTCATGAATAAAGGTCGTTTGTTGACCAATGGTCAATTGAGGGGCGAAAAAAGAGACAGGGATCAGGCGGCCTTGAGCCACTTCGAGGCGGAGGGGAAGATTTCCTTCAGGATGCGCAGGTCGGCGGCGCGGTAGTCGTGCTCGTGCAGCAGCGGCTTCCAGCCCAGGCCGTCGCAGATCAGGTCCTGGTTTAGCCGCACGGCCTGCATCTGGTCCTTGATGCCGGCGAAGACCTTCAAATTCGGCTCCTGGCCCATGATGTGACTGCCTACGGTCACGGAAACGAGCGCAAAAGTGGCCTGTTCCGCTGTCACGCGGTCCTTGGGCAGGTCGCCGAGGGCCATCGCCTCAATGATGATGGTGTTGACCGCTCGCCAGCAGCGCATCCCCTCGAAGGCGTGTGCTTCCCGCCTCTCCTGGCTGGCCTTTTCGATGAAGGACGACGACTTCAGCATCATGTCTGTGTGGAAATAATCCGGATGCGCCATGGCGAACTCGCAGCAGGCAAAGCCGATCGCCCGGCAGCGCTCCCGCGTGCGGCCCTGAAACGTGGCCGCCTGCTCGAACAGGTCCGCCCGCTGCCGCAGCGACTGCGTGGCCACACCGAGCACCAGATCCTCCTTCGAGCTGAAATGCTGATACAGCGTGCCCTTCGAATACTCCACGGCCTCCGCGAGCTGGTCCATGTTCCAGGCCTGGAAGCCCTTCTCCAGCAGCAACCGCCGCGCATGCTTCAAAATAAGCTCCTCCCGCGCGATGAACTCGCGCTCCTTGCGGCTGAGAGCAGGATTGGGGGAAGGCATGGCCGATGAGTGCCATTATTTGACCATTGGTCAAATAGTTATTCCATCACGGTCATCTGCCAAGGTCACGTTTGCTTTCCCTGAACGAGCCTCGTAGTCTCTTCGCGTCATGCGCCTGCTAATCGTCGAGGATGAGCCGAAGGTGGCCCGCTTTGTCGAGCGCGGGCTGCGGGAGGAGCATTTTGCCGTGGATGTGGCCGTGGATGGCGAGTCAGGGCTCGATCTGGCGCTGGTGCATGATTACGACCTCGTCGTGCTGGATGTGATGCTGCCGAAGAAAGACGGCTTTGAGGTGCTGGAGGCCCTGCGGGCGGCGAGACGGCCGTGCAAGGTGCTGATGCTCACGGCGCGCGACTCAGTGAAGGATCGCGTGCGCGGCCTGGATGGCGGCGCGGATGATTATCTGGTGAAACCCTTCGCGTTTGCCGAGCTGCTGGCGCGGGTGCGTGCGCTGCTGCGCCGCGCAGGCGGCACGGAAGTGACCACGTTGAGCTTCGCGGACCTCGTTATGGATGTGAAGGCACGCAAGGTGACCCGTGCGGGCCAACCGGTGGCGCTGAGTGCACGGGAGTTTGCCGTGCTGGAGCATCTGCTGCGGCATCAGGGCGAGGTGATCTCCCGCACGCGGCTCTCGGAGCAGGTGTGGGATCAGCATTTCGACTCGATGACCAATGTGATCGACGTGACGCTCTACCATCTGCGTGAGAAAGTGGACCGCGGCTTTCCCGCGCCGCTGATCCATACCGTGCGCGGCGTGGGCTATGTTTTGAAAAATCCCGCTGCATGAAATCCTTCCGCGCCCGCCTCGTGCTGAGTTTCACCGTGCTGACCGCGGTGGTTTCTGCCTTTGTGGCGGCGTGGACGTATCAGAGCAGCGCGGACGCGATGCGAGATGACACCGACCGGCTGCTGCGGGATCGTGCCTATGTGCTGTCGAAATCGGTCACGCCGATGTCGATGCGGCTGGCACCGTGGATGGAGGCTTTTTTGGAGACGGACAAAACCGGGCTGCGCGTGCAGGTGATCGATCCCGAGGGCGAGGTGCTCACGCAGTCGGCGAACCTCGACGAGCCGCTGCCGCTATCGAAAGCGGCACGTGAGGCGACCGCGACCAACATGTCCTCCTTCACCGAAACGGCTGTTTTGAAGGATGGCGGCACGGTGCGAGTGGCCTCCGTGCCGGTGACGACGTATCGGGACAACCAGAGCTCGGTGATCGGCTTCGCGCAGGCGGCGCTGCCGGTGTCAGCGCAGGATGCGCGGCTGCAACCGGTGCGCCTGCGCCTCATCATCGCGGTGCTCGCTGCCACGGTCGTCGCATGGTTGCTGGCGACGCTGCTGGCGAAAACGTGGCTGCGCTCGGTGGATGCGGCAGCGGAGTCGGCGCATCGCATCGGCTCCGGCGAGACGTTGAGGGAGCGGTTGTTCGTGCCAAAGGATGAAGATGAGATCGCGAGGCTCGCAAGAGCCTTCAATGAGCTGCTCGACAGGCTCGAATCGGCTCATGGCACGCAGCAGCGCTTCCTGGCGGATGCTTCACACGAGCTGCGCACGCCGCTGACGGTGCTGCGCGGCGAGATCGAGGTGGCTTTGAGACGCGAGCGACCCGCGGAGGAGTATCGCGAGGTGCTGGAGAGCAGTCGCGAGGAGATCGAGCGTCTGGCGCGGCTCACGGAGAACTTGCTGTCGCTGGCACGGTCGGATGCGGGTGAGGGTCTTGTGACGCGTGAAGCGGTCGATCTGGCTGCTCTGTGTGTTCGAGTGCGTGAGGCGATGAGCGGCATGGCGGAGCAGAAGCGCATGAAATTGACCGTGGAGGCTTCAGAGGCTGTTTTCGTGAATGGAGACGCAGGCGCATTGGAACGTGTGTGCCTCAATCTCGTCGAAAATGCCATTCGCTACTCGCCTGCGGGTGAAAACGTGACGCTGCAGGTGGTGAATGAAAACGGTGAAGCCGTGCTGAGCGTGAGCGACACCGGTCCGGGCATCGGCGCGGAGCATCTGCCGCATTTGTTCGAGCGTTTTTACCGCGTGGACAAAGCCCGCTCCCGCGAACACGGCGGCGCGGGACTGGGTCTCGCCATCGTCGAGGCCCTGGTGAACGCTCACGGCGGTTCCGTGAGCGTTTCGAGCGTGGTGGGACAGGGGACGACGTTCACGATCCGGCTGCCATTGATGCCTTGAGTGCCTCTCGCGGAGCGAGAGGACGACTTTGCTTCGCACTAGCGATGTCGGAGGTGAAGATGAAAGCCTTTTCATCCGGCTTTCATGTTCGTTTCATGCGTGGCGGACGAGTCTCGGGGCGTGATGAACGCCTCTGCCGAGTCCGATCCTGCTTCCACCATTCAGCGCTGGCTTTCCTGCCATGATGAAAAGGCCGCAGCGTGGTTGTTTCGTGAAAATCGCCCGCTGGTGCTGCGCATGGCGCGTGCAGCGGGTGCGCCGGGCTGGATGGAGGAGGATGTGGTGCAGGAGGTGTTCCTGCGCGTGTTTCGCTCGCTGCCGCGTTTTGAGCCGCGCATGCCCTTCGCGCACTGGGTGGCTGGCATCACACGAAACACCTGCGCGAAGCTTCGCCAGCACTGGTGCCAACGCCGACGGCTAAGTGCTTGTTTTGAAGAAGGCGCGGAAGAGATCGCCGAGGTGCTGGTCGAGGCCCGTGAGGCTCCAGATGCCGTTTTGATGCGAAACGAGCTCTTCACGCGCTTGCGGGAGGTTTGGGCCTCTTTGTCCGAACGCGAACGCCAACGGCTCGCAGACCCCACGAGCCCTCAAACACCCGCGCAACGCGTGGCGCTGCATCGCGCCCGGAAGCGGCTGCGCATGCTTTTTCACCAACCCTGATCCCACCATGAAAACACTCGCCTTCACCACCACTCTCCTCGCCTTCGCCGCACTCACGCATGCGGACACCGTCATCCATGTGGACGACACCGTGCTGCGCACGGACACGCGTCGCTTTGGCATCTGCCTGGCACAGCACAACGACTACGACTCGCATCAAATGATGAAGGAGCTCCTGTTTCGCAATCCGGGCTTCGAGGGGCTGCTGTATCAGTCCATCGTGCGTCTCGGCTCCGGCGGCACGGCGACGAGCGCCATCGAGGATCAACTGCTCGGCCAATGGCCAACGGGCTTCTGGGCAGGTGCACAATATGAGAT
>JBKCXA010000950.1:0-3738 GCA_046316935.1 Prosthecobacter sp. | reverse complement strand
CTCGACAACGCCTTTGACCGTGCGGAGAAAGGCGACGCGACCTACGCGAAGCATCACACGCCCGAGATGCTCATCAAAAACCGCGGCGGAAACTACCGCGGCCCCGATTTGAAGAACGGCGAGAGCATTACGTGGCCCATCGGGCTGCAATTCTTTGGCCGCACGCCCACCTGGGCACCGGAGAGCGGCTGGTATCGCGTCACGCTGCGCGGCGTGCGCGGCATCAATCCCACCGCCGATGGCGCGGTGTGGGGCACGCTGCGCTCTGGCGCGTGCGAATCGAACGCGCCACTGCTCTACATGATCGGCCTCGTCGAAGCTACCGCGACGCCGCGCGACATGACTTTCGAAGCCTGGATCGAAAAAGATCATCGCCTCGAGCTGCGACCGAACGACGGCACGCATAAAAAAGCCCCCACCGGTGCCAAAGGCGGCAACGTGAGCTTCCAAGACCGCGATCTCGAAAAACAAGGCTTCCCCGGCATCGCGCATCGCGGCATCGACATCGAGCGCATCTATCCCATCGCCAATGATGAAGGCGTGCGCAAAAAACTCTTCGGCGGCACCGGCCTCGAAGCCCTGAAAGCCGAAAACATCGACAAACTCGTCAATCGCTTCGCCACGCGGGCTTTTCGTCGTCCCGTCACCGATGAGCAAAGTGCCCCGTATCGCCAAATCGCCGCCAAATCGCTCCAAGAAGGCGATTCGGTGCTCGAAGCCCTCCGCGCCGCCTACCGTGCCATCTTGTGCTCCCCCCGCTTTTTGACCTTCATCGAGTCTCCCGGCCCTCTCGACGACCACGCCATCGCCACGCGGCTCAGTTACGCCCTTTGGTGCTCCATGCCCGATCAAGAGCTCCTCGAACTCGCCAACCAAAAGAAGCTCCACGAGCCCGAAACGCTCTCCGCCCAAGTCGAGCGCCTGCTTTCGCACGCCAAAGCCAAACGCTTCATCGCCAGCTTCACCGATCAGTGGCTCAAGCTGAACCAAATCGACTTCACCACGCCCGATACACGCCTCTTTCGCGACTTCGATCCCGTCGTGCAGGAATCCATGCTCCAGGAAACCCGCGCCTACGTCACCGAGCTTTTGCGCCGCGATTTGAGCATCACCCACCTCGTCGATTCCGACTTCGCCTTCCTGAATGGACGCCTTGCAAGGCACTATGTTGGAGATAATCAGACAGGGAGACAATCAGACAAGGAGAAGGGGCGAAAGGCGGAGATTCTCCCTGTCTCATGGTCTGAAAGTCTCACTGTCTCCGCCCCGAAGCCCGGTGATGGCCTTCAAAAGATCACGCTCGCTACGCAGTCAAAGCGCGGCGGCCTCATCACGCAGGGTTCCATCCTCAAAGTCACCGCCGACGGCACCAGCACCTCGCCCGTCGTGCGCGGCGTCTTCATCAACGAACGCATCCTCGGCAATCACATCCCGCCGCCGCCACCCGGCGTGCCCGCCATCGAGCCTGACATCCGCGGAGCCACGAGCATCCGCGATCAACTCAACAAACATCGCAACAACGAAAGCTGCGCCAGTTGCCATCAAACCATCGACCCACCCGGCTTCGCCCTCGAAAACTACGACGCCGTCGGCATCTGGCGCAAAGGCTACGGCAAGGATGGCAAAGGCGCTCAAGTCGATCCCAGCGGCCTCACCCCCGAAGGCGACACCTTCACCGACCTCGCCACCTGGCAGCAGATCCAGACGAAGCGCCCCCAAAACCTCGCCCGCGGCTTCGCCACCCACTTCCTCACCTACGCCACCGGCGCTCCACCACGCTTCAGCGATGAATCCAAGCTCGATGCCATCGCCAGCAAGACCACCAACCTCCGCTCCATCATCCGCGAGGTGGTTTTGAGCGAGGTGTTTCGGGTGAAGTAGCTACTTTTCGGCATCTGCTGATCCCACGACAGCTCCTCGACAACGAGCCTTGGAAAACATATGATTTGTAATTCATATGAATCATTAGACTGTGCGCTATGCCCATCTCTCCCAATCAACTCCGCAACCCATCCTTTCGCTTTCGTGACAAGGAACTCGCCCTCATTCTCGACTGCTGGCAGAGCCGCCAAAGCGTGCTCCTGACCGGCATCCGTCGCACCGGGAAGAGCTGGGTGGCCAAAGAGGCGCTGGTAAGGCATGCCGATGCGGGAGGTCAGATCGGGTTCCTCAATGTGCAGGACTACACCAGCCTGCATGACTTCTACCGTGATCTGCTGCGAGAGATGCCCCGATCCCTTCTTGCAGAGACCACGGACTTGCTCAAAACGCTCGGCAGCGTCCCGGACAAGATCATGGGCTGGCTTCGCGAGCATGTGGGCAAGGTCGGCATCCCGGAAGGCCCGGTCATCGAGTTTCAAGCGCCCGAATCCCTGCCGCGCTACTGGCAGCCGCTTGTGGAGGCGCTGGGGCAGGTGCTGTCGAAGCATCCTGCGGAAAAGCTGCCCGTGCTCTGCATCGACGAGCTGCCGTTTCTGCTCGAAAACCTCATTCGTGCCGGGGTGCCGGATGTGGAGCTGACGGTGGCGCTCGCCAGTCTGCGCAAGCTTCGCGACACAGGTCTTCGCATGATCATTGCAGGCTCCATCAGCATGGAAAACCTGCTCACCCTGCACGGTATCCCAGACACCGTGCTCGGCGGCCTCTTTCGCCTGCCGATCCGGCCATTTTCCAAAGAGGAAGCGCAGGAATATCTCACCAGCCGCCTCCAGGGAAAAACGGCCTCGAAGCCCGCTCACATCGAAGCGGCGCTTCAAATCCTGCCAGATTTCGTTCCCGAGTTTCTGAACATCGCCACGCAATATCTCTCGCAGATGCGTCCGCAGGATTCGCTAGAGGGGCTGATGCACGATGACGTGCTTCCTGCCATCAACCGAGCCTTCCTCCAGCAATTCCGCGAGAGACTCTCGAAGCACTACTCGCGCGAAGAACTTTCAATCGCCGAACAAGTGCTCGATACCATTGCGCGAGCCAAAACAGCCGCTGGTGCGAGATTGAACGGCAAAAAGCTCCCCGAGGGCTACCGCCGCGTCGTGCAGATGCTGCAATACGACAACTTCATCCTCGAAGGCGCAGACTTCCGCTGGCTGTTCCGCCTGAATCTCCTCCGCCAGTGGTGGCGGGCGGAGCGTGGTGTGAGCTGACCAAACAACAAGCATCCCGCCCGCATCATGACCGCCTCCAAAGATATTCCGTGGTTCAATCCACGCCAGATGAGCCCGGCAACCGTGTTGAAGCTCAGCACCGGGCGGGAGGAGCTGCTGCATGATTTTTATCTTCTGGCCCGCCAGCGGCATCGGGAGCCTGCGGCAGGCCGTCACTGGCTCGTCACCGGTCCGCGTGGCGCGGGGAAATCCTTCTTCCTTTGCCTCGTGCAGGCCATGTGGCCGAAGGTCATGACCGAAAGCGCCGCCTTCGTGCTGATGCCGGAAGAGTTGCCAAACGTTTATGCCCCGCACGAGTGGCTGCGCGAGGTGGAGAGGCTGCTCCCCGGAAAACCGCGTAGCAAAGGCCACTCCCCCGCCTGGCAGACGAGTGAAAAAGACGAGGCCGCCGCCTGGGAGGCCGCCTTGAAATCCCTGCTAGAGGTTTTCACCGGCACGCTGCTCGTCATCGGGGTCGAAAACTTCGACATGCTGCTCCAGCAGGCCTTTGACTCGCCCGTTCGTGCATCGCGCCTGCGTTCACTCATGGAAAACGAGCCACGCATCATGCTCCTCGCCACAGCGGTGGAAGGAG
>JBKCXA010000949.1:0-3503 GCA_046316935.1 Prosthecobacter sp. | reverse complement strand
GGGCAGCGCCGCGCCGAGCACCTTCAAGCCGCAGGTCTGGGAAAACGAGCGCACGCCGATGGTCGAGGGCGTGGAAATCATCGGGAAGCACCCGGAGGCCGACGGCATCGAGGCCACGGGCACGATGCAGATCACGCTGAGCCGAGTCGTCATCCGCGAGGTCCGCCATGCCACCCATTTCACCACTCGAAACCGCAATGTCCTCATCAGCGCCTGCCATTTCTACCACAATACCGGCATCGGCGTCTTCTACGACAACGTGAACATCCACCAGACGAACGTCATCGGCAGCCACATCAGCTACAACGGCGGCGGTGGCATCGTCTCCATCGGCGGGAACGTGCGAAACCTCCACATCGGCACCTGCGACATCGAGGGAAACCATGCCGCTGAGGGCAAGCCGGCGGCGAACATCCTGCTCGACTCCACCGGCGGCTCCATCGGCGAGGTCGCGATCACCGGCTGCACCATCCAGCACACGAACAAAGCACCCGATTCCGCCAACATTCGCATCCTCGGTGCCGGGACCGATCCCTCCCTCGAACGCCGCCAGGGCCGACCGAGCACCCGCGAGGGCAATGTGACCATCAGCGCCAATGTCTTCTCCGATGTGCAGGTGAATATCGAGATCCGCGACTCCCGCGGCGTGGTGATCACCGGCAATACCTTCTGGGAAGGTTTCCAGCACGATTTGATCGTCACCGACAGCTCCAACGTCATCGTCAGCGCCAACAACTTCGACCGCAACCCGCGTTACCTCGTCAATGGCTTCGACAACGCCGAGAAGAACGGCCTCGTCTTCCTCCGCTGCGAAAACTCCAGCATCAGTGACAACACCATCTCCGGGGTCTGGAAAAAGCGGGCCGCCCTCGACATCCAGGCTTGTGACCGCCTCCTCGTCTCGAACAACAGCGTGCTCGACAGTGACGGCACCGGCATCCGCCTCGAAAAAGTGACCAACAGCTCCGTCATCGGCAATCTCGTCCGCGACGACCGCCCGGTCGAAAAGCGTAGCAAGGAGCCCTCCATCGCCGTCATCGGCGGCAAGGCGAACATGATCGAGCTCAACAACCTGCAAAACAAGCTGGTGGCCCGTTGAGGAGGGGAATG
This sequence comes from Prosthecobacter sp., assembly GCA_046316935.1. Classification (GTDB taxonomy): domain Bacteria; phylum Verrucomicrobiota; class Verrucomicrobiia; order Verrucomicrobiales; family Verrucomicrobiaceae; genus Prosthecobacter. The sequence continues at coordinate 2,393 of JBKCXA010000949.1, read as the reverse complement.
GCTCAATGTGACGGAAATGTCACATAAGCCATTTGGAATGTTACAGAACTGTAACACATGACTGGAAGCATCGCCGCAAGGCATCCCAACCGACCTCGTTCCCATGATTTGCTTCCGTCTCTCACGTCACAGTTTTGTCACATGCCTCGCCGCACTCATGTTGGCTGCGCAGGGCTTCGCGGCCAGTGAGGAAGTGAAGGTCGATGCCTCAGCGGCAGTCGGAAAACCTCAGCCTGTCACTTTAGGCGACCAGTTGGAAAACCTCGGACGGCTTTACTCGGACAAGGCCAATCCCATTGTGCAGGAATTCTGGCTCCTCGGGCGCTACCACGTCCAGCAGCACTGGACCGATGGCAGCAACGGCCAGTATGACGAAGGCATCGAAAGCCGCCGCCTTCGGTTCGGATTTCAGGGAAAGTTCTTCAACAAGCTGACGCTGCATGCCCAGTTGGTCAGCGGCACGGATTTGGACCCGCTTTACAATGGATTCACCGAGCTGTGGGCGCAGTGGTCCTTCTCCGAGGCGCTGAATTTGACCATCGGCCAGCAGAAGCACCGCTTCACGCATGACCGAAACGTCTCCAGCCGCTACATCAACTACCTCGAGCGTTCGATGCTGACGAATATGTTCGCCCTCGATTACACGCCTGCCGTCACGCTCAGCGGGAAGCTCGGCTCCTTCAGCTACTACACGGGCATCTTCTCAAACGCGACCGGCCCGAGCATGGGCAATGCCTTCACGAAGTTCAATTCCGGCATGAGCTACCTCGCCTCTGCCACCTGGGACCTCGGCACGAAACTGGGCACCGACAACGCCGCTCTCAACCTCGGCTACCTTTATAGTGATCTCGACGCCCAGGCCACGAACATGAACCGCTTCACCAATGGCCTCTCCGCCGCTTTGATCCTCACGGATGGACCTTTCGCACTCGTCACTGAGGCCACTTCCGGCCGCGGTGGTGCTCGTGGCAATGTGCATGGCATCAATTTTCAGCCCAGCGTCTTCCTGACAGACAAGCTCCAACTGGTCGGGCGCTACCAGTATGCCTCCGCGGACGACCGCGGCGGCATCTCGGCACAGCGCCGTTACGAGAGAAAGGTGGGGCTGAATAATGGCGACCGCTATCAGGCTGCCTACCTCGGCCTCAACTACCACATCGCCAAGCATCGCCTGAAGGTCATGACCGGCGTCGAATACACCAAGCTCGACAAGCTAGACAGTTGGACCGGTTCCGTGGCCTTCCGCTTCTTCTTCGGGCCGCATTCGAAAGGCCCATTCCCCATGGCGCAGATGCTCGAAGGCGTCTGGTAAGCGCAATCTCGGCTAGCGTGCAGGCGGATTTGAGACAAAGGCATGCCGCATGAGCCTCCAGCAGCCCCGCATCGAAGTCAGCATCGGCACGCAGACCCTGCGCCTTTTTGATGGCCTCCGCCTAGTGCGTGAGTGGCCGTGCAGCACGTCGAAATTCGGCCTCGGCAGCGTGGAGGGCAGCAACAAGACGCCACTGGGCAGCTTCATCGTCAAAGAGAAGCACGGTGAAGGCACGGAGAGCGGCACCATCTTCAAGAGCCGCCAGCCGGTGGGTGTTTGGACACCCGGCATGGACACGAAATCTGATTTCGTCCTCACCCGCATCCTCTGGCTGCACGGCACTCAGCCGCACAACGCGAACACCTACTCGCGCTACATCTACATCCACGGCACCAACGACGAAAAAGCCATCGGACGCCCCGCCAGCCACGGCTGTGTGAGGCTTCACAATCGCTCGGTGATCGAACTCTACGACCTCGTGCCCGTCGGCACGCCCGTGTGGATCGGCGAGTGAGGCTTTCGCTCGCCTCGTAGAGCAAAACGTCAGTTTTCCGATGTCTCCTCAAACACATCCGGCACCGGCGCTTTCTCCTTCACCCAGGCCAGTGCCTCCTCTTTCGTCGTGAGCGTTCCTTCGAGCTGCAGTGTCTGAATCGCATTCAAAATGCGCCCCAGGGCAGGTCCGGCATGCCAACCCAGTTTGATGAGGTCGCCGCCATTGATGAGCCTCGGCGGCACGAGAGGTGCCTTGGAGAACTCCTCCCGCTTCGCCAGCACAAACTCGTAGTTATCGAGCTTCCCGTTGCTGCCCAGGCAGTCCACGCGATGCAGCGCCAGCTCATCATCAAAGCTCGGACGGCTCATGAAGCGCTTCAGCGTGGCGGTGCGCATGCGCTGCACCTCCATGAAGGTCATGTGGTGCTCCACCGCCACCACCGCTGGCTCGATCACATCGTTCGGAAACTTCATCCGCCGCATGATCTCGCCTGTCATCTCCGCACCGAGCTTGTCGTGACCATTGAATCGAATGCGCCCCGTGTCCGCGTCGCGAGTCTGCGTGGCTGGTTTGGCGATGTCGTGA
>JBKCXA010000948.1:0-16368 GCA_046316935.1 Prosthecobacter sp. | reverse complement strand
CCCGCACCGCATGAACGAAGCCCGTCTCCGCGATCTCCTCACGCAAGTCAGTGAAGGTAAGCTGCCTGCCGATGCCGCGCTCGAGCGTCTTCGCACGCTGCCATTCACCGAGGCGGGCGATGTGCTCGCGGACACGCATCGTTTGATCCGCCAGGGTTTTCCGGAGGCGGTCTTCGCCGAAGGCAAATCACTCACGCAGGTCACCGATGCGCTCGCCGCGCTCGTCGCCGCGCATGGGAGCGCCATCGCCACGCGAGTGCCGGCGGAGATCGCCACGATTTTGCTTCAACGCTTCCCCACCGGCAGCTACGACGCCGTGTCACGCCTCTACCGCATCGGCCAGATGGAGCGCGGCGGCACGCACGCACCCGTGCTCGTCGTGAGCGCTGGCACGAGCGATCAACCCGTGGCCGAGGAAGCGGCGCAAACGCTTGAGTTTGCCGGTGTGAAGGTCACACGGGTGAATGATGTCGGCGTCGCCGGACTGCATCGTGTACTTTCGAAGCTCGACACGCTGCGCAGCGCCAGCCTCCTCATCGTCGTGGCTGGGATGGATGGTGCGCTGCCAAGTGTCGTTGGTGGCCTCGTGGCCCAACCCGTGATCGCCGTACCGACGAGCATCGGCTACGGCGCGAGCCTCCATGGCATCGCCGCGCTGCTCACCATGCTGAATTCCTGCGCCAGCGGCCTCACCGTGGTGAACATCGACAACGGCTTCGGCGCCGCCGTGGCCGCTCTCCGCGTTCTCAGCCTGAAAGGCTGAAGGATTCCAGCCCAGGGTCGAAGACCCTGGGTTCGTGACAGAGCCCCATTCGCGCTCTGAAAGAGCGCAGAAAAGTTCCCCATCACCCTATGGCCCAGTCTCTCGCCAAGATTTACGTCCATCTGATCTTCTCGACGAGGAACCGTGAGCGCACCATCCCCGATCATCTCCGCCCGACGCTTCACAGCTACATGGGAGGCATCCTCAAGGAGCAAGGCTGCATCCCCGTGGAGATCAATACTGAGCCTGACCATGCTCATGTGCTCTTCACACTCTCTCGCACGGCGGCATTGAGCGAGGTGGTCGGCAATCTGAAGAAAGGTGTCACCAATTGGCTTCACGAGCAATCTCCCGAGCTTCGGGGCTTCTATTGGCAAAACGGTTATGGAGCCTTCTCCGTGAGCCAGTCCGCCCTGGGCGATGTGAGGGAATACATTCGCCATCAGCGGGAGCATCATAAGAAAGTCACCTTTCAGGATGAACTGCGTGCCTTTCTCAAGCGATACGAGATCGACTTCGATGAACGCTATGTGTGGGATTGAGGACACTCCCGCGCTCTTTCAGAGCGCGAACCTTTCGACGTTCCATACCCAGGGTCTTCGACCCTGGGCTAAAGTCACAGCGGGCTTTCAGCCCGCGATAGCCGATCTGGTCTCGCTGCCTGAAAGGCAGCAGTAGCTTAGCCCAGGGTCGCAGACCCTGGGTATGCCGACACCGAACACCAGATCGCTCTGAAAGAGCGAAGGAAGATGATCATGTCCCTCGAAGACACGCTCTACCCGCTGCTTCGTCTGTATGAAGCAGCACCGCAACCGGTGAAAACGCTGGCGGGCAGGGCCTATCGGGCGATTCCGACTTCGATCCGACAAGGCTCGGCCTATGAGCGCTTTCGTCGCGAGGCAGCGGAATCGGAGTCGTGGGATGTGGTGGCCGTTGAACGCTATCAAATCGCCGCAATTCGCGATTCGTTGATCGCCGCGCAACGAGCACCGTTTTACGCGAAACGCTTCGTCGAAGCTGGTGTGAGGCCGGAGAACTTTGAATCGCTGGAGCAACTGGCGGCTTATCCGATGCTCTGCAAGCAGGACCTCGTCTTGAATCGCGATGGCATGCTCAGCGGTGAGGCCTCGCAACGGCTCGCCATGACCACGGGTGGCTCCAGCGGTGTGCCGGTGGGCTTTTATCTGCACAAGGGCGTCAGCCGTCCAAAGGAGCAGGCTTATCTCGAGGCCACGTGGGCTCGTACAGGCTATCGACCGGGCGATCGCGTCGCGGTGATCCGAGGTGGTGTGACCTCCAGCCGCTCCGATGGCCGCATTGCAACCTTTGATGCCACACGGAACTGGCTCGTGCTTTCGTCCTACCATCTCACGCCGGAGCGACTGCCTGAATACGTCGCCGAGCTGAACCGCTTTCGTCCGCAGCACCTGCACGCTTATCCCAGCGCGGCGCTGATGCTCATGCAGATGGATGTGCGGCTGGATTTCAAGCTTACGTCCTTGCTTTGCGGCTCGGAAAAACTCAGCACGGAGGCTCAAAGGCAGTTGGAAAACCATTTCGACGCCCCGGTGATGCATTGGTATGGCCATAGCGAGCGGGCCGTGCTGGCCGCGCAATGTCCGGGAAGCACCGCGCTGCACTTCTGGCCTGCCTACGGCTTCGTGGAGTTCGGCGAACCGGATGCCGACGGATACCGCGAGATCATCGCGACCTCGTTTCACAACCACATCATGCCGCTCATCCGCTATCGCACGGGCGACCTGTGGAGCGCCGACGGCCATGTCATGGGGCGCGACTACGAGTTTCTTATCAGCCGCACCGGTGGCCGCATCTCGCTGACGGCGATGAACATGCACGACGACCTCTTCGATGGCTTGTTGGCCGTTCAATTTCACCAACATCAGCCCGGCGAGGTCGAATGCCATCTTCAACCGACGCCCTCATGGTCCAGGTCTCGCGAGACCAGTATCCGAGCCGGTTTGATACGAAAGCTGGGTGATGATTTCACGCTCACGCTGCGTGTGGTGGATGAGATTGAGAAAACCAGTGCCGGGAAGCATCGCTGGCTGGTGACGACACTGAAATGAAGAAGGCAGATAGTGATTCTACGTTCACTTTCATCATCGAGTACGATGGAGGTACTTACATTTCGCAATGGATAGCAGCGAGTCCCAAAAAGGCGCTCAGCAAGTGGATGCGACTTTTTGATTTTTCGGTCATTCCTCGTTTTAGAGCCTCATGGCTTGATGCTTTTCGAAAAGACATGGTTTCCGAGCACCCAACTCGCATTTCGGGAACAAAAGGAGTGTGGTGCGCAGGCGGCATCCTGGGCAACAAGCTAATGATCATAAACGTCGTCCGCACCTCCATCACGAAACCATGATCTCCCGTTTTCACATCCTCGGATCGCCGGTCGATGCGATGAACATGGAGACGTGTTGCGCGGCGGTGGAGCGGGCGTTGGAGACGAAGACAAAGGGCTACGTCTGTGTGGCGGGTGTGCATCAGCTCACGGAGGCGTATGAGCAGCCGGAGTTCCGCGAGGTGCTCGAGAAGGCTTTTCTGATCACGCCGGATGGCATGCCGCTGTCGTGGATCGGCTGGATGAAGGGCTTTCCTGACATGGATCGCGTTTATGGACCCGATTTGATGATCGAAGTGATGCGCCGCGGCGTGGCGCGAGGTCGCACGCACTTTTTGTATGGCGGCATGCCCGGCGTGGCGGCAGAGTTGAAGCAGGCGTTGGAGCAAAAAATCCCCGGCGTGAAGATCGTCGGTGCCGAGTGTCCGCCGTTTCGTCCGCTGACGAGCGAGGAAGAGACCGCCTTGATCGTCCAAGTGTGCATGTTGAAGCCCGACATCATTTGGATGGGCATCAGCACTCCGAAGCAGGATCGCTTCATGCATGCGTATCTCGACCGGCTGGACACGACGCTCATGTTTGGTGTCGGCGCGGCTTTTGATTTCCACACGGGCCGCGTGAAGCAATCACCACGCTGGATGCAGCGTCTCGGTCTCGAATGGTTTTACCGCGTCTGCCAGGAGCCGAGGAGGCTCGCGGGACGCTACTTTCGCAACAACCCGCTCTTCATCTGGCGGCTGATCAAGGAGGCGCTCGCATGAAACAGCTCGCTCAATATCAAGATGGCCGTCTGGAGCTGCAGGAGGTGCCGGAGCCGGTGCTGATGCCGGGGGGGATTCTCGTGCGGATGACGTGCTCGGTTATCTCGCCGGGCACGGAGCGGATGAAGGTGGAGCAGGCGAAGATGTCGCTGCTCGAAAAGGCACGGGCGAGGCCGGATCAGGTGCGCAAGGTGCTCGACACGGCGCGAACGCTCGGCTGGAAGGCGGCGGTGGAGAAGGTGCGCAATCGTTTGGAGTCGCCAACGCCGCTGGGTTACTCGGCGGCAGGGGTGGTGCTGGCGGTGGATGCGTTGAACACGCGTTTTCGAGTCGGTGATCGCGTGGCGTGTGGCGGCGCGGAGTGTGCGCATCATGCGGAGGTGATCAGCGTGCCGGATTTGCTGGCGGCGAAGGTGCCGGAAGGCGTGGAAGACTGGCAGGCGGCCTACACGACGCTGGCGGCCATCGCGATGCAGGGCGTGCGGCAGGCGCAGACGCAGATCGGTGAACGGGCGCTGGTGATCGGCCAGGGACTCGTGGGCTTGCTGACGACGCGACTGCTGCAAATCGCCGGTGCTCGCGTGATGGCGGTCGATGTGAATGCGCAGCGATTGGAGATCGCGAAGCAGATGGGTGCGGAGCGGGTGGCATCATCGGACGTCGAAAACACGGTGCGTGAGTGGACCGGCGGCATGGGCGTGGATGCGGTGCTGCTGTGTGTGGGGGGGCAATCAGCGGAGGTGACGGCGCAAGCCGTGGCTTGTCTGCGGGATCGCGGCACACTGGTTATCGTGGGCATGCACGATGCGTCGCTGGAATGGAAGACGGCGTTCCAAAAGGACATCACGGTGCGCTACAGTCGCAGCTATGGACCGGGGAGATATGACACGAGCTACGAGTGGGGCGGCGTGGATTATCCGGCGGGTTATGTGCGCTGGACGGAGAACCGGAATTTTGAGGCGTGTCTGGAGCTGATGCGGAGCGGGCAGCTTGATTTGAAGCCGGTGACGACGCGGCGAGTGGCGTTTGGCGATGTCGTTGGAGTTTATGAGCGGCTGGAGAGCGAGATCGGCGTGATGATTGAGTATTGTAGTCCCGGCTTCAGCCGGTCTGAGGACCGGGTGCCGGTTTCGAGCGCAGAACATCCGGACCGCCTAAAGGCGGGACTACAGAACATCGTTGCTACACTTGATGTCATCGGCGCGGGGAACTTTGTGCGGACGATGCTGCTACCGCATGTGAAGGGGAAGGTGGCACTCGGCACGGTGGTGAATGGCACGGGGCTTTCGGCGAAGCATGTGAAGGAGAAGTTCGGCTTTGCGAAGGCGGCGACGGATTTTGCGGAGGCTAGTTCAGACGCGGTGATCATCGGGACGCGGCATGATTTGCATGCGGCGATGGTTTTGAAGGCGCTGAAGACCGGGAAACACGTTTTTGTGGAGAAGCCGTTGTGTCTCACGGAAGCTGAACTGGCTGAGATTGATGCGGCGATGTTCGAAACGACGGGAAGCGTGATGGTGGGCTTTAACCGGCGTTTTGCACCGGCGGCGGTGGAGATGAAGAAGTGGCTCGATGAGGCTCCGGGAGTGAAGATGATGTCGTATCACGTCTGCGCGGGTGTTTTGGCCGCTGATCATTGGTATCGCGATCCGATGCAGGGCGGCCGCATCGTGGGCGAGGCATGTCACATGCTGGATTTTGCTTGTTTCATGCTTGGAAGGCCGGTGCGGGTTTCGGCGCAGAAGACGGGAGCGGACTCGGTTTCGGCGCAGGTGGAGTTCGCGGATGGCTCGACCTTCCAACTGATCTACTCGGCAGAGGGTGACAGCGCGTTTCCAAAGGAAAGCATCCGCGTGTTTGCGAACGGCCTCGTGGCGGAGTGCGAGAACTTCATGAAGCTGACGGTGTGGAAAAGCAGGAAGGCGAAGATTACGAAGCATGCCTCCAAAGGCCATGCGGAAGAGATGGCGGCCTGGCTGGGCTTTTTGAAGGATGGAAAGCCACATCCGCTGCCTGATGCGCAATCGCGGGAAAGCATGAGGCTGACGTTTGCGGTCATGGAGGCAGTGAAGGAAAATCGAATCATCGAACTGATATGACCGCCTTTCGAAAAGTAAGCTGGATCTGGCACCGCCTGCGGGCGATGCCGCCGCAGGAGATTGCGGGCCGGGTGAAGGTGAAGGCGCAGGAGTGGACGGCGACGACGACGCTGCGGACGCTGGATGATTTTGTGCTCGGAGCCGTGGACCCGAGTTCGTTGCGGCTGCCGACGAAGGACAAGGCTCCCGCAGCACTGCGCGAGGCGGTGAGGGATCGCCGGGCTTGGTTGTTTGGCTGGAAAGAGGTGCTGGTGGGCGATGCGCCCAACTGGAATCTTGATCCGCTGCATGGTGTGGAGGTGCCCGCAGAGGTATTCAATCATCGTGAACTCCCCGGAGGCGCGGATGCACGCTGCGTGTGGGAGCTTTCGCGATGGAGCGAGGTGGTGCGGCTGGCCCAGGATGGCTGGCTGAATGAGGATCCAGATGCTTTGCGCCTGGCGCAGCGATGGATGAGCGACTGGCTGGAGAAGAATCTGGCATCCAACGGCATCCACTGGCGCAGTCCGCTGGAAGGGGCGCTGCGGTTGATGAACTTTTGCTGGATCGATGCGCTGGTGAGGGCGGGTGGTGATGCGGAGATCCTCGCGGAGCAGGATCGCATCGCGCAAGAACTGGTGCCGCTGCATGCGTGGTGGGTGTGGCGAAAGAGGTCATTTGGATCGTCGGCGAACAATCATCTGATCGGCGAGCTGGCGGCACTTGTGATGGTGACGCGTCGCTGGCCATCGCTGGCGAAGGTGATCTGCTGTCCGGAGCGGCTGTGGCCGATGCTGGAGGAGGAGGTGCTGCGGCAGTTTGCGGAGGACGGCGGGAACAAGGAGCAGGCGCTGCATTACCATCTCTTCGCCTGGGAGATGGCGTGGCAGGCGGGTCGCGTGATGGACGGGCTGCATGGCCCTGTTCTGAAGCGGCTCAAAGATGCGGCGCAGTTCTTCTGTGATTTGAGTCTCGGTGCCTGGGACTTTGGCGACAGCGATGATGCGCAGGTGACGCCCTTCACGCTGGACCGTCGGAACGCGGAACGCGAATGGCGTGCATGGATGCTCGGCGAGACAGAGGGTGATGCGCTGGCCTTCTGGCTGGGTGACGCACCGCGAGTGACCCCGCCGGTCTGTCAAAAGTGGATCACGCATGCGGAGAGCGGTCACGCGATCTGGCGCGATGAAGCGTGGACGGCGCGAGTGGATGCTTCACCGCTCGGTTTTGGCACGCTGGCGGCGCATGGGCATCTCGATGCGATGCATGTTTCGCTTTGGAGCGAGGGCGAGCCGGTGGTGATTGATCCGGGAACGGGCGGTTACTATGGCGATGTGGCTTTGCGTGCCAAACTGGCCGCGTGGGAGGCGCACAATGGTCCGGTGCCAGTTTGTGGGCGAAGCGTGCCGATGCGTGCGGGGCCGTTTTTATGGCGGGAACATCACGATGTGCCGAAGATGGAGGTCGTGGAGGAGGCGTGTGTGGTGCGTTTTGCGTGCGACGGACCGTTTATGAAGCGGAGTGTCCAGATTGCGGGCAGGAGTGTCCGCATCACCGATGAGGTATGCGGCCGCACGGCGCATTTGGTGACGTGGCAACTGGCTCCTGAATGGGAACAGGTGGAAGACCTCACCTGGAGGCATTCGAATGGCAAAGTAGTCACGCTGCGCCTCGAAGGGGATGGCATTCAACGGTATGAAGTCGTGAACGAGGAGGTCTCGCCACGATTTGGGCAGGTGATGAAGGCACCGGCGCTGCGGGTGACCTTCACCGGCAGGCTGGTGAGCACGTTCTCACGGTGAAGTGGGGTGTGACGAGCGGTTCATGCACCGCGTGCGCCGTTCGCTTCGTCGAGCACAGGTTGCAAACCTGTGCCACTTTCTTCGAGTGATGGCGGCAGCCATGGCCAAAAACAAAGCCGGGGCCGCTCCTCAGCGAACCCCGGCTCCGCAATGTTGTTGGTTGCGGTAAATTATTTGATCTCACCTGCGAAGCCGGCGGCGTTCAGGGCGGCAGTGAGCTCGGCTTTGGTGAAATCACCTTCGACAGTGAAGGATTCAGATTTGGCGACGATGTCGTTGCTGGTGATGCCGGAAACATTCTTCACAGCGGCGATGGCGGCATCAGCGCATTTTTTGCAGCAGAGATGCACGCCGGAGACGGTGGCCTTGGTGATCTTGGCTTCGGAAGCGTTTTTGGAAGCAGCGGTTTCTTCGCCTTCGACTTTGCCGAAGTAACCGGCGGCGATGATGGCCTCGACGGCCTTCTTGGCATCGGTCTTCTTCTTCGTCGTGATGGTGACGGTCTTGCCTTCAGCGGTGACGGTGATGTCCTTGCCCGCGCTGGTGCCGGCTTTGACAATGCCATTGGTGCAGCTCTTGCAGCAGTTATGCACGCCGGTCATGGTGACGGTGGTTTCGGCGTGAGCGAGCGTGGTGACGGCGAGGAGAGTAATGATGAGGTGCTTCATGCGTGTGCTGAGACGTTAGCACGGAACACTTTCTTAGCACCAATTGATTTTTGACCTCATTGACGAGGATCAACTCATTGAGGTTTTATGATCCACGATGGGATGGATTGATCGGTGGTGAGGAAGATGGCGTGGAAGGCGGGGAGGAGTTTTTGATGCGTGCTTTCGATGTTGTTGGCATCGAACCAGGCGTTGCCAGCATTGGTGCGGCGGAAGGTGTGGCGCGTCATGGTGGAGTCGCCGTTCCAGATTTGGAGCTTGTCCGCATCTGGTGAGAAGTCTGCGGAAGATGTCATGGACATTGAAGCGGGGCTTTGATCGAAGGGATGACCGGAGCCGATGAGTTGTGAACCGGCGCGGAGCGTGCTGACGAAGTTCCAGGTGCGCACTTCACCGCTGACGGGAAGTGTGATCTCGGTGCTGCGGCTGTGGACGAGGACGCCTTCACCGGGGGCGAGGATGGTGGAGCCGGCATCGGCGAGGGTGGTATCGCTTTGAAGCGCCCAGTGAGCGCCGAGGGCGGAGGCTTTGAGCCAGAAGACGCGGTAGGCTTTGCCATCGAAGAACATGACGCGGTCAGCATTCGCGGGATTGATGGCGGAGCGGAAGGCGGCGGGCGGGAAGAGCGTGGCGAGGGTCCAGTGCGGACGGATGATGATGAGGTCGTCCGCGGCTGGAGCGGAGGTTTTCCAGGTGAGAGAGCCGGTGCGGCTATCGATTTCGAAGCGAGTGCCTTCACCGATGATTTCGGCGAAGTAGGCGGTGGAGGCATTGAGAGTGAGGTTTTGAGCTGCGGAGGCTTTGCCTTCAAAGATGGCGGGACGCAGCAGCGGCATGGAGAAGGTCTGCGGAGCGGTGGCGAAGGTGCGGAGGCTCCAGGCCTGCACGCGGGAGTGGGTGACCTGCTCGGCGGTGCCGTTCAAATCGGCATCGAGCTCGACTTTGAGGCGGATGAAGCCGGTTTCGCTTCCGGCGAAGAGCGGGGCGAGATCGAGTTTCGCAAAGCGGGTGGTCTCGGTGTTGTCAGCGTTGAAGGTGGTGGAGGGCGTGATGGCGAGCGGGGTCCAGGATTGCATGTCCGTGCTGCCTTCGAGGTGATAGACGATATCCGGGCGAGAAGGCACGGGACGTGTGAGGAGGGCATCAGTGGCTTCGAGGCGGAAGGGGCTGGCGAGGGCGTAATCGAGCAGCGTGCCGTCGTGATCGAGCTGCCACTGCGCATAGGTGACAGGAGCAGCGAGCACGTTGGTGCTCATGCTGTTGGAGGCGGCGAGGTTGTTGATGAAGGTATTGCCGCTGAGGGGAGTGCCTGGAGGTGGCAGCGGGTAGAAGCCGAGATCGACGGTGAGATCGGTGTTGGAGTCGGCGGTGTCGTCGCTGGTGTTGGAGGTGCCGGTTTCGCCGGTGGCATTGGTGGGCTCGACGCCGAGGGCGAGCGTGAAGATGCCGGTGTTCACGCCGGTGAAGCTGGGCTTGAAGGCCATGAGCACGTTTTGATCGAGGTTGTCATCGATCGGGGTGACGACGTTGTCGGTGGGGCCGATGGCGGGGATGTGATTGTCGAGAACGGCGCTGGTGGCGAACTGCGAGGGCGGCACATGGATGTAGTAACTGCCGGCAGGGACGCAGAACTGGTAGATGCCGCTGGCGTTCGAGGTGGTGCTATATAGGGGCGTGCCGGTAAGCGGATCGGTGACGCTGGAGGGGAAGATGCGGAGCTGCACGCCGGAGAGCACCGTGTCCGTAGCAGACTCGTAGCTGCCGTTGTTGTTCACGTCTTTGAAGACGAGATTGCCAACGCAGATGCCGGCGTAGGCACCGAAGTCGATCGTCATGTTCGACGAAGAATCGGTGTCGCCATCCGTGGTGGATTCGGCACCGGTGGCGAGATTGATGACGGGGCTGAAGAGCGGGGTGCCGACACCGCCGGGCTGTGCGCCGTCGTTGTTGTTGTTCACGTTGTTGTCCGTGGTGGCAGGCGTGCCACCAGTCATGTTGAAGGGCGCGGGCAGGGTGACGCGAACGTAGTAATTGCCGGGAGGAAGGTTGCTGAAGCTGTAGAGGCCGGTGGAGGTCGTGGTGAAGTTGACGCCGACCTGTGAATCGGCCGAAGCGCCGCCGATGACATTGTCCGCGCCGGGATTCCAAAGCTGGACGGTGGCTCCGCTGATGCCGGTCTCACCGCCGTCGAGGAGGCCGTTGTTGTTGGCGTCATTGAAGATCATGTCGCCAATGATGAGGCCGCGAATGATGATGGTGACGCTGGCGGAGCCGGTGCAGCCGTAGGTATCCGTGGCGCGGATGGTGACAACGGAGGTGCCTGCGGTGGTGGGTGTGCCGCTGAGCACGCCGGCGGTGGAAAGCGTGAGTCCGGCGGGCAGCGTGCCGGCGGTGACGGCATAGGTGTAAGCAGCGGTGCCGCCAGTGGCGCTGAAGGTCTGCGAGTAGGCGGTATTCAGGAAACCATTCGCGGGCGAGGTGGGGCTGACGGTGATGGTGGGGCAGGCGGGAGCGAGTGTGTAGCTTTGCGTGCCGGTGCAGGCATTCGCATCGGTGGCGGAGATGGTGAAGGTCTGGCTCGTGGTGACCGTCGGCGTGCCCGTGACGGCTCCGGTACTCGTGTTGAGCGTGAGGCCGGTCGGCAGCGTGCCGCTGGTGACGGCGTAAACATACGGTGAAGCACCTCCCGATGCCGCGGCGGAGCTGCTGTAGGCGCTGCCGATGGTGAGCGTGGAGTTCAAAGCAGCGAGACTAATGACCGGGCAGATCTTGATGGTGTAAGGACGCGAGCCGGAGCAGCCGTATGCATCTGTGGCGGTGATGGTGACGCTGGTGCCGGCACCATTGGAAGCTGTCGGCGTGCCGCTGATCACACCGGCGGTGGAGAGCGTGAGACCCGCGGGCAGCGTGCCTGCTGTGACGGCGAAGGTATAGGGGGCCATGCCGCCACCACCGGTGAGCGTTTGGGAGTAGGCGGTGCCGACGAGACCGGCGGCCACCGAGGTGGGATTCACGGTGACGGGGAGGCAGTTCACCGTGACGAGGTAGTCTTCCACTTCACCCGTGCCGCTGGCACCGGTGGGTCCTGGGTTGGTGGTGCTGGTGAAGCGGAAGCGGGCACCACGTTGACCTGGCACGGCGGCGAGCGGCGTGGCGATGCTGATGCTCTGCGCGGTGGCATTGGTGCCGGTGGCGATGCTCACATTGGTGGCGATCTGCTCGCCGGCATCAGCGAAGGAGCCGTTGTTGTTGAAATCAATCCACGCGTTGAGATTGGCGGCGGCTCCGCTGAGGTTCGTGACGGTGACGCTGGCATTCGAGGAAGTGCCTGGTGTGAGCGAAGGCAGGGTGACGCCGTCCTCGTCATCGCTGGCGGTGGTGTCGTCACCCGTGGCGGTGCCGTTTCGTGTTGAGACAAACTCGGTGTCAACGAGCGGACCCATGCGGAGATTGCTGGAGGCAGTGCTGGAGGCATCGGCGGCACCATTCCAGTCGCCAAAGTCCGTCGTGGGCACGGCGATGTTCACGACGTTGTCCTCGACCTCGCCACTGCCAGCGCCGCCGATGGGACCTGGCGTGATGGTGGAGGTCAGACGCACGCGGATGCCGAGATTGGTGCCGGTAACCGCGGCGGCGGGCACGGTGAAGACAATGTTCTGCGCCACGGCATTCGTGCCGGTGGCGATGTTCGTGTTTGTGGCGATCTGCTCGCCAGCATCGGTGAGGACACCGTTGTTGTTGAAGTCGATCCACGCGTTGAGGTAGGCGACAGCACCGGACGAGTTCGTGACATCGACGACGAGCGTGGCGGGTGCTCCGGCGGTCATCGAGGGCACGGTGACGCCGTCTTCATCATCGCTGCCGGTGATGTCGTCACCCGTGGCGAGGGCATTCAAGGTGGCGGCGAATTCGGTATCGGTGGTGGCACCGATCTTCAGCGCCGCGTTGCGAGTGGAGAAGGCGCTGCCGAAGCCGCTGAAGTCGCCAAAATCGCTCGGCGGCGTGGCGATGGTGACGGTGTAATCCTCGACCTCACCATTGCCGGAGAAGCCGGTGGCGCCGGGGTTCTGTATGTTGGTGAAGCGGAAGCGCACCGGCAGCGAGGCGCCCTGCGTGGCTGTGGCGGGACCGGTGAGGCTGAGGTTTTGTGCGATGTTGTTGGTGCCGGTGGCGACGGAGACATTCGTGGCGATCTGCTCGCCCGCATCGGTGAGGAGGCCATTGCCATTGTAATCAATCCACGCGTTGAGGTAGGCGGGTGAGCCGGACGTGTTCGTGACGAGCACGGGGATGCTGGCGGGGCCGCCGGCGGTGAGAGAGGGCATGGTGACGGCGTCCTCGTCATCGCTGCCAGTGGTGTCGTCACCCGTGGCGAGGGCGTTGGTGGTGGCGGTGTATTCCACATCGGTCAGCGGGCCGAGTTTGAGCGTGCTGTTCACGGTGCTGGAGGCACTGCCGAGGGCGGAGTGGTCCCCAAAATCTGTCGTGGGCTGCGAAATGGTAACGACATAGTCCTCGACCTCGCCAGTGCCGCCGCTGGTGCCGGTGGCTCCTGGGGTGGCGGTGCTCGTAAGGCGGAAACGAGCACCCACCGCGGTGCCGGTGGTGGCTCCCACGGGCACATTGACCGTGAGGTTGAGCGTGCTGTTGCTCAGGCCGGTGGCGACGCCGGTATTGCTGGCGATCTGCTCGCCCGCGTCGGCAAAGGAGCCGTTGTTGTTGAAGTCGATCCAGGCGTTGAGGAAGGCTCCGGTGCCGGTGGCATTGGTGACGGTCACAGGGACAGTGAAGCTGCCGCCGGCGATGAGGGACGGGAAGGTCACGCCGTCCTCGTCATCGCTGCCGGTGGCATCGTCACCCGTGGCGGCGGCATTTCGAGTGGAGACAAACTCGGTATCGACCGTGGGGCCGAGGCGAAGATTCGTGCTGGCACCATTGGACGCATCGGCGATGCCGCTCCAGTCGCCGAAGTCGGTCGTCGGAGCGGTGATGGTGA
Source organism: Prosthecobacter sp. (assembly GCA_046316935.1). GTDB lineage: Bacteria > Verrucomicrobiota > Verrucomicrobiia > Verrucomicrobiales > Verrucomicrobiaceae > Prosthecobacter. The sequence continues at coordinate 2,938 of JBKCXA010000948.1, read as the reverse complement.
CGATGTAATCCTCGACTTCACCATTGCCGGAGGCTCCGGTGGCACCTGGAGAAGCCGTGGAGGTGAGGCGGAAACGTGCGCCAAGGGGCAGGCCGGTGACGGCGGCGGCAGGCACGGTGATGGAGATGTTTTGCGTGATGTTGTTGGAGGCGGTGGGGATGTTGACGTTGCTGGCGATCTGCTCGCCCACCTCCGCAAAGGAGCCGTTGTTATTGAAGTCGATCCAGGCGTTGAGACTTACCCCGAGGCCGCTGGTGTTGGTCACAATCACTGGAACAGTGACGGGAGCACCAGCCGTAAGCGTTGGGAAGGTGACGGCGTCTTCGTCATCCGTGCCTGTGGTGTCATCCCCCGTGGCGGTGGAGTTTTTCGTGGCGGCGTATTCCGTATCCGTGGTGGCGGCACCGAGACGGATCGAGGGCACCACGATGCTGCTGGCATCGGCGTAGGTGCTGTGATCGCCAAAATCCGTCGTGGGAGCGAAAACATTCACGACATAGTCCTCGATCTCACCCGCGAGGGCATTGATGCCGGTGGGACCTAGTCCATTCGGAGCGGAGAGGCGGAAGCGCACGCCGAGATTTGTGCCGGTGACGGCGGTGGCAGGCACGGCGAGTGAGAGGTTGACGGTGCCGTTCGTGGTTCCCGCCGGCACGGAGATGTTGGTGCCAAACTGCTCTCCGGCATCGGCGAGGCTGTTGTTGTTGTTGAAGTCCATCCACGCGTTGATGTAGGCGTTGGCCCCGGTGAGATTGGTGACGGTCACAGGCACGGTCACGGTCTGCCCGGCGGTGACGGCGGGAATGGTGGCGCCGTCCTCGTCATCCGTGCCGGTGGTGTCGTCGCCCGTCGCGGTGGCGTTTTTCGTCGCGGCGAACTCGGTGTCGATGCTGGCCCCCATGCGAAGGGAGGTGTTGGCTCCGTGCGAGGCATCCGCGAAGCCTGCAAAGTCGCCAAAATCAGTCGTCGGAGCGGAAATGATGGCGGTATAGTCCTCGACCTCGCCATTGCCGCTGGCACCGGAGACGCCCGGAGAGGCCGTGGAGGTCAGACGGAAGCGGACACCCAGGTTGACACCTGTCAGCGCGGTGGCCGGCACGGTGATGTTGAGGTTCTGCGTGCTGTTCGTGAGGCCGGTGGCGTAGCTCACATTGGTGGCGATTTGCTCGCCGGCATCACTGATGGAGTTGTTGCCGTTGAAGTCGATCCAGGCGTTGAGTTTGACGGCCGCGCCGGTGTTGTTGGTGACCACGACGGGGATGGTGGCAGGGGCGCCGGCGGTCATCGCAGGCAGGGTGACGCCATCCTCGTCATCGGTGGCCGTGGTATCGTCACCGGTGGCGCTGGCATTGGTGGTGGCATTAAACTCGGTGTCGATGGCGGCACCGAGACGCAGGTTGCTGTTCCGCGTGTTGCTGGCGGCGGCAAAGGAGGCGTAGTCACCGAAGTCCGTGGTGGGCTCTGCGATGCTCACGACGTAGTCTTCGACCTCGCCGACGGTGCCGATGCCGGTGGGGCCGGGCGAGGCGGCCGTGGTGAGGCGGAAACGTGCGCCGACATTGACGCCGGTCACGGCGGTAGCAGGCACGGTGATGCCGAGGTTTTGCACGACGTTGGTGGAGCCATTGGTGACGGTGACATTGGTGAAGACCTGCTCGCCGGAATCCGCGAAGGAGCCGTTGTTATTGAAGTCGATCCAGGCGTTGAGGTTCGCGGCGGCCCCGGTGCTATTGCTGACCGTCACGGCGAGTGTGGCGGGCGCACCGGCGGTGAGGGCGGGAATGCTCACGCCGTCCTCGTCATCATTGCCCGTGGTGTCGTCACCTGTGGCCGTCGCGTTTTTCGTGGCGACATATTCGGCATCAATCAGCGTGCCGAGGCGGAGATTCGAGTTGGCGGTGTTGATGGCATCTGCCACGCCGCTCCAGTCGCCGAAGTCGGTGGTGGGATTCAGCACGGTGACGGCATAATCCTCGACTTCACCTGCCGAACCGCTGCCCGTGGGGCCTGGTGTGGCAGCGGTGGTGAGGCGCACTCGCACGCCGATGCTAGAACTGGTCACCGTGGCAGGCGGCAGGGCGACGGAGACGTTTTGAACGAGGTTGGTGGAACCTGTGGGGATGCTCACGTTACTGGCGACCTGTTCGCCGGCATCGGTGAGCACGCCGTTGTCATTGAAATCGAACCACACGTTCAGATTGGCGGCAGCTCCGGTGTTGTTGGTGACAGTCACCGGCACAGTCACGGATTGCCCGGCGGTCATGGAGGGGAAGGTGACGCCGTCTTCATCATCGCTGCCGCTGAGGTCGTCACCGGTGGCCGTGGCATCGGTGGGCGCGACCCCTTCGACGTCGGTGAGAGCACCGATGCGGAGATTCGAGTTGAGCGTGTTGGAGACGGTGGCGAAGCCGCTGTGGTCACCCCAGTCGGTGTTTGGATTCGGCGTGATCGTGTAGCTGAGGGCACCCGTGCATCCCAGCGTGTCGGTGGCGGTCACGGTGAAGGTTTGCGTGGCAATCGAGGTCGGCGTGCCGCTCAGCAAACCGGCAGAGGTGAGCGTGAGACCGGCGGGCAGCGTGCCGGTGGTGACCGCAAAGGCTTTCGCACCCGTGCCACCGGAGGCCGAGAGCGTTTGCGAGTAGGCGGTGCCGACGGTGCCGTTTGGCAGCGTGCCGGGACTCAAGGTGATCGCCGGGCACACGGGCGTGATCGTGTAGGCACGCGAGCCGGGGCAGCCGTTCGCATCGGTGGCGGTGAGGGTGAAACTGGCAGCGGTGAGCGCCGTCGGCGTGCCGCTGATCACACCGGTGGAGGTGTTCAGGCTCAAACCAGCCGGAAGAGCACCACTGGCGACAGCGAAGGTGTAAGGCGTGGCACCGCCGGAGGCCACAATCGTCTGCGAGTAAGCCTGCGTGACCGTGGCGGTGGCCAGCGGCGG
>JBKCXA010000947.1:0-4623 GCA_046316935.1 Prosthecobacter sp. | reverse complement strand
ACCGAGCACGGCGTGAAGCCCGAAAACCTCCACGACCTCGCCGAAATGGCCGCGAAACAATGGACTGCGCAGTTCAATCCGCGCCTGCCGAGCGTGGAGGACTTTGTGGATCTGTATCGAGCAGCCTTGTGATCAGGGCGGCAGCGTCACATGCACGCGGCCAAAGCACTTCGGGGTGATAGCGGCGTCGTAGGGTTCCTCGTAGATCACGCGCTCCCAGGTGGCGTCGATGGGGATGATGGTGGGCGTGTCCGTCAGCGGCACCCAGGAGGCCGGGTTGGTGATATCCGGGCTCTTCTGTGGCGTATAGATCAGGCCGCTGCCGATGCGGCGGACGAATTCAAAGCGGAAGATGCTGCTGGGGCCGTTCGGCTGCGTGGTGATGCCCGGCAGGCCTCCGCTGCCGCCCGGGGCCATGGTGGCGGCATCGGGGCCGCTGAGGTTCATGTTGAAGCCAAACTTCAGCAGGTTCTGGACGCCGTCGTTGAAGGGAGTGGCGTTTGGCGTGGCGTTGTTTCCTGTCAGGCCGGCGAGGACCACGAGATTGTTAAAGATCACTTGCGGAGGTTGCATCACCTCGATCTCCAGTGTGGTGCGCGTACTCCATATCGAGCGGGCTTGGGCGGAAGGTGTGGCCCAGGTGTGGCCGGCTAGAATCCATGCTCCCGAATTCGCGTCAAACTCCGCCTCCACCGTGTAAGTGTTACCCGGCACCAGCGCACCAGGCGGCACGGTCGCACTCATATGGCGCAGTTCATAGCCGGGGCCGATATAATAGTCCGTCTTCGAAAACACATCCGTGGTCTCGTTGAAGATTTCCAAGGTCAGGTAGCCTTTTGTGAACACCTCATTGGTGGTCAGGGTGAGTCCGCTTTGCGCCTCTGCCGCCGTCAGGCGCAGCCGGCCTTGGACCCAGGCTCCAGCGTTCGGGGTGACTACTGGTGCTGGCAGGTAACCACCATTACTGCCCACGAAACTGAGCGGAAAACCTTCGAGGTCCTGCCCACCAATCCGGAACGTGTAGATTTGAGCGTTCATGACGGAGTTGGGATAACGGGCGTCGAACGCAGGAAGAGAGGCCTCGGTGTCCACGAACTCCCATCGATCATGGGCGAAATTGAGGTTCAGGGGCTGACCATAGGGGTGATGCACCAGGTTATAGCCGATGGGATTGGGGAACTGCGGTGTCAGGCAGTCCCCTTCGATGTACGCCTCAAACTCGTAGCGGGCATCCTCATCCGGAGTCACGGTGTCCGCGTTCCTTTGCTGGTGCAGGCGGCGTTTGACCACTCCCACATCATCCACGCCCAAGGCGGAGATCTCAAAGACATCGATCCCCATCTGCCACGGCAGCACGGCGAGGTTCTCGGTGAAGGCATAGGCCTCGACGGCGAAGCGGTCCGTTCCCGGCGAATACATGTTCCACTCGGTGGCGGGGGTTCCGTCGCCGCCCGCGATGCCATAGGCCGCCAGTGTTTCCCAGGTGAACTCGCCAATCGTTTCTTCCAGCCCGAAGCGGTCAAACCGCACCAGGATGACACCCTCATCCGCGAGGTAAGAGAAGCGCAGGCCGATGCTGTCGAAGCGGCCCAGCAAGTTAAACTGCCGCTCAGACTCCGGCACGATGACTCCGTCCACACTCATATCGCAGACCAGCTTGGTCATCCCGTTCGGGAACGTCGCGGTAGCGGGCAGTTGCTGGAATTCCACGAGGATTTCGTCCCGCGGATCGGCTGCGTTGCGCAGCACCAGTCCCAGGCTGGAGTGCTGACCGCTCTCTGGCACTGTCTTATTCACCAGGTCCACCACGATCGACCAGTTCGACCGCGTGTCCGGACACTTGCCGGGCACCAGCGCCAGCGTCATCTCGTCACCATTCGGGTCGGGCGTGGGCACACGATACTCCAGCACATTCGCGCCTGCCACGGTGTTCACCAGACCTTGGGCTCCTCCGGTCACGGCAAGTGTGAACCGGCCGGGATCCACAGGGCTGGAGTTGAATGTTTCCACAAAGTAAGGCTGGTCCGCGCACACCAGCGGCGTGGTGAAGGTCATGTCCGGTCCGGCTGTGCTACCCAGCACGTTTTCGCCCACCAGGCGGTAATGGTAGGTCTGTGCCGGTGCCAGCCCGGTCAGAACCTCGCTCATCAGCACCGGCATCGTGCCCTGCGGGAGGATCTCCACCTCCGTCTGGCTGCCGTAGCCCGTCGTCAGGCCATACTCAAAGCGTGCGGTGGATGAGATGCCTCCCGGGTTCACCTTGCCGCGCAGCGTCACCTTGGTCGGAAGCAGGCCGATATTGGGCAGATAAGTCACCACCGGCGCGGTGGCAGCCATCTCGTAGCGCACCAGCGCAAAGTCACGGTTCGTGCCGTTCCAAGTGTAACCGCCCACCACCAGCTTTCCATCGGCCTGCAAGGCTGCCGCATATCCCACGTCGTTACTGCTGCCGATCCCGGTGCGCACCACTCCATCGACTCCAAAACCGGCGTCTGGCGTCCCATCCGCCAGATAGCGCATCACCCCTATGTCACGGGTTCCTGTGCCGATCCTCGTCTCCCCGGCCGCGACGATGCGTCCATCACCCAGCACCGTGACCGCGTAGGCCGTATTATCTCCCGTGTTCAGGCTGCTCGTCACGATGCCTGTTCCGCCAAAAGTCGTGTCCAAAGTCCCATCCGGCAACAGCATCACCAATCCAAAGTCATAATTACTGAGTCCGAAAGACCGCCCGGCCAGCACCATCCGCCCGTCCGGCAGCAGTTTCAGCGCGTAGGCCTCGTCCGTCCCGCTGCGCAGGGGGATGCTGACCAGTCCGCCCGTGCCAAAGGTCGGGTCGAGCGCACCTGCGGCCGTGTAGCGTGCCGCGGCAAAGTTTCGCTTTGTGCCGTTGAAGGCATAGCCCGCCGCCACCAGTTTCCCGTCCGCCTGGAGAGTCAATCCATTGGCCACGTCATGCCCGTGGCCGAAATGCGTCGTCACCACTCCGCCCGTGCCAAAGCTGCTGTCCAGCGTGCCATCCGGCAGATAGCGCACCAAGGCAAAACGGTCATTTCCGCTGTTGGAAAAGCCCGCTATCACGATCCGGCCGTCTGGTTGGATCACCACGCCATAAGCCCCCTCATTGGCACCGCTGATCGCCGAGATCACCTTGCCCCCCGTGCCAAAGGTGTTGTCCAGCACACCGGCGGCGGTAAACCGCGCCACGGCAATGTCATAATTGGTTCCATTGTAAGAACCGCCCGCCACCACGATCTTTCCATCCGCCTGCAGCGCCACTGCTCCGACGTAATCCGTGCTGGAGCCCACCGCCACGGACACCTTGCCCCCGCTGCCAAAGGTTGGGTCCAGCGCCCCAGAGGGCGTGTGCCGTGTCAGGCCAAGGTTCCACTTCGTCCCGTTCCAAGTTTCCCCCGCCGACACGATTTTGCCGTCCGGCTGAAGGACCATGGCATAGATCGTCTCACCGCTGCTTCCGATGGAGGTGGTGACCTTGCCATCCGTATCAAAGGTCAGGTCGAGTTCCCCAGGCGCCGCACAGCAGAGCGTCGCGGCGGCCAGCAGAAGGACGGGAGTCAACAGGCGTGTGTTCATGGCAGGATTTGGGTTGGTTTAGCGGGAGAGGGCGGTGAGGAGGGCGTTGTGGGCGTCTAGGAGGGTCTGTACTTCGGCCTGCGTGGGCGGGTCGCTGATCGTGAGTGAGAGCGGGCTCAGCGCGATGCTCATGGCAGGCGCTGGTTCTCCAAAGGGGGTGCAGTTGTTACGGACTTTTTTTCACGTGCTGCTTGGTCCAGCGCTTGCGATTCCTCGCGGGCTTCGACTAAAAGAATGACGCCCTGAACCGTATCCCCCTCATGGATGACCTCGATGCCACGATCCCTGTTCCGAAACCTGTGCCGCCGCAGGAGGGCGTGACGCCCTCGCAGGCGGGGAATCTGTTTGCCGCAGGCGCGGGGGCGTTTGACACGCGTCCGGCCTCCAGCAGCCCGCATGGCTGGGAGCCGCCTAGCGTGGAGGCGCTGCAGCAGGCGCTGCCACAGTATGAGATCAGCGCTTTCATCGCGCGTGGGGGCATGGGGGCGGTGTATCGCGGCACGCAGCGAGCACTCAAAAGGCCGGTGGCCATCAAGATCATGCCACCGGAGATCGAGGACGGGGATTTGCAGTTCGCCGCTCGCTTCAAGCAGGAGGCGCAGGCCATGGCGCTGCTCAGCCACCCGAACATTGTGGCCGTCTTCGACGCGGGGGAGACGCCGGAGGGGCTTCTCTACTTCGTGATGGAATTCGTCGAGGGCACGGATGTGGCGCAGCTCATCGCCAGTGAGGGGCGGCTGGACGCGGTGCGGGCAGCGCCGATCATCGCGGCGGTGTGCGAGGCGCTGGCCTTTGCGCATGAGGAGGGGATCGTGCACCGGGACATCAAGCCCTCGAACATCATGATCGATAAGCGGGGCCGGGTGAAGGTGGCGGACTTTGGCCTGGCGAAGGCGGTGAACATCGAGAGCACGCTCATGACGCGCAGCGATGTGGCGATGGGCACGCCGGACTTTGTGGCCCCGGAGGCACTGATCCCCGGCATGAAGGTGGATGGCCGCGCGGACCTGTATGCGGTGGGCGTGATGC
>JBKCXA010000946.1:0-5130 GCA_046316935.1 Prosthecobacter sp. | reverse complement strand
CCACCAATAACTACAAAATCACAATCCTCGCACCGGCGATCAGACCAAAAATCTCAAGTGGGCCGCCTCACAGGGCAGGCGAGAGGCCGCCACACTGCTGCTTGAGCGCGGGGCTGACGTCAACGCCACCACCCGTGACGGTGCCACGGCCCTCCAAGCCGCCAACCAGACCGGGCAGGCCGCCATGGTGGAGTTGCTGCGTCGCTCAGGCGGCCGTCAATAGAGGTTCAACTGCAAACACCATGGGCATCTGACGAGAAATTCTCTATCACCGGAGCTTTGAAGGGTTTCACGCTTCTGAAACTTGCATCTCCAGACCTGCTCCTCTATCGCCGCGCATGCCCTCTGACAATCGTGAAGTCATCCTCGAAGCCCGCGAACTCACCCGCGAGTTCGACGGGGTAAAGGCGCTCGACCGTTTTTCCTTCCAACTGCGCCGCGGCGAGGTGCTCGGCCTGCTCGGTGCCAATGGCGCGGGAAAAACGACGGCGATGAACTGCCTGCTCGGTCTCACGCTGCCCACGGGCGGCGATTTATTCGCCTTTGGCCTGCCGCTGCACCAGCACCGCATCGCCATCCTGCAGCGGGCGAATTTCTCCTCCGCCTACACCGCGCTGCCGGGGAATCTGCTGGTGGGGCAGAACCTGCTCGTCTTTGCGAAGATCTACGGTGTGCGGGACCCCAAGAAGAAAATCGGCGAGCTGATGGAGTTGCTCGAAATCTCCCACCTCGCCAAACGCGTCACCGGCCAGCTCTCCGCAGGCGAATCGACCCGTGTGAATCTCGTGAAGGCCTTCCTGAACGATCCTGAGCTGCTGATGCTCGACGAGCCCACGGCGTCGCTCGATCCCGACATCGCCGACAAGGTGCGCAAAGTCGTCCGCAAGGTGCAGCGGGAGCGTGATATCGGCATCCTCTACACCTCGCACAACATGCGGGACATTGAGGAAGTGTGCGACCGGGTCATTTTCCTCCACAAAGGCAAGATCGTCTGCCAGGGCACGCCCGCCGAGCTGCTCGCCCGCTCCTCCACGAACTCGCTGGAGGACGTCTTCATCAAAATCGCCCGCGATGGCGAGATCATCGACTGATCCGCAAGCCATGACTGATTGCTTTGCCCTGCTCGGGATGCCACGCAGCGCCCTGCTCGACGAATCCGCGCTCCAGGCCGCGTGGCATGAGCGGAGCCGTGCGGTGCATCCAGACCAGCCGGGGGGCAGCGCGGCCCTCGCCGCGGAGGTCAATGCGGCCTACGAAACCCTGCTGGCACCCGAAAAACGCCTCAAGCATCTGCTGGAGCTACACCAGGTGCCGTGGCGTGCCATTCCGATCTCGGCGGAGCTCATGACGCTCTTTTCGCAGCTCGGCCCATGGCTGCAAAAAGCCTCTGCACTCGCGAAAAAGAAGCAGCAGGCCTCCTCCGCCCTCGCCAAGGCCTTGCTTGCCCAAGAGGAGATGACACTTCGTGAGGCGCTGGAGGCACTGGGCAGTCAGATTGAAGCCCGGCGCGAGGCTTTGATTGCCGCGCTGCCGGCGGATGATTTGGAGCAGATTCAAGCGGCCCAAGCCACGCTCTCCTACCTGGGGAAGTGGCAGGCGCAGATTCGCGAGGCTCTGCTGGCGATGATGTGAGGCACGAAAAAGGCCGAGGCATGGCTGCCTCGGCCTGAGCGGGCAAAAGCCCGAACGACGAACTTCAAACTTATTTCGCGGGCTTCCAGTTCTTCACGAAGTCGAGGCACTGGGTGATCTCCGGCACGCTGGTCTCCCAGTTGTGCTCGTATTCACAGTGCAGCGGGCCGGGATAACCCTGCGCGGCGTATTCGGCGAGGATGCCGGCGATGTTGCTCTTGCCCTGACCAAAGGGAAGATCGTGCGCCTTGACGTTGCCGAACTCGGTAAGGTCCTTCATGTGGCTGTCAAAGATGCGGCCTTTGAGGATCTTGATGCACTCGACAGGATCGAGGCCGCTGCGCACCCAGTGTCCGACATCGGCACAGGCACCCATGCGGGGATCGCGGTCCTTCACGAGGCCGAGGACGTAGTTCGGGTCCCAGAAGAGGTAGGCGCGGTCGAGCGGGCGCTTCGGATGGTTGTGGATGGCCATCTTGATGTCAAACTCCTTCACCAGTGCCTCGATGCCGTCGAGTCCGGCCACATCCGGCTCGGTGACGACGATGCCGATGCCGACCTTTTTGCAGAACTCGAACACCTTGCGGTCCTGGGCGGCGTCCTTGCCGAGCTTCACGACGCCGTAGCCGACGGCGGTGAGGCCCTTGGCTTCGAGGTGCTTCATCACCTTGTCGATCATCTCCGGCGTGGCGTTGTGATCCCATTTGGCGGTGTCGTCAAACTTCTGGCCGGGATAGAACTCGATGGTCTTGCCGCCGGCCTGGGCGGTCTTGTCGATGGCTTCAAAGACGGTGTAGAGGCGGAAGCTGTATGCTTGGCAGCCGGCGTAGAACTGGCCGACTTTGGCGGTATCGGGGATCGGTGCCGCGAACGCGGCAGCGGCGAGGAGGACGAGGGAGAGCAGTGCTTTCTTCATGGGTTGGGTGGAACGTGAGAATGGCGGTTTCCTTGCGGTTGGGAAGAGTCGATGTCAGGAATCTTGGCGCGAGAATTGGCACCAGGACCTCATCGAAGGCGGCGTCGCACCATCCACGCAAGCAGCAGGGCAGGGGGAATGAGCAAAAGCAGCCAGAATGACCTCTGCGCAGCAAGCACGGGGATCTCGCGGGTCACATCGCCTGCCAGCAACACCATCCAGCGAGGTTCGCCGGCTTCGCCCGGGGCGTGCGGCTGCCAGAGGAAGACATCGTGCATGTTTCCCTTGGGCACGGTGAAGATGAGAGTGCCATCTGGATGCCGCCACTGCCAGGTGGCGGTGATGAGCGAGTGCTCGGCCTCGGGGGGTGGTGGAGGCAGATTGGGCGGTGCGCAGCGGGACCAGTCTTTGTGATGCTCGATCTTTGGAGCGACCAAATCACTGAGCGGCAGCCAACTGGTGCCATTTTTCAGGTGAAGCGGATTTTTTAACGCCGCGAGCGCGGCCGCCTCGTCGGGAATCAGCGGATTGGAGGCATGGTCGGCCGTGATCTCGAGACGGACGACCGCATCCGGGAGCAGGGTGAGCTTTGCCGTGAGATACTCGATGGCATGCCCGGAAGCGCCTGGGGGGCAGAGGAGAAGGACGAATGCCAAAATCCGAATGACGAATGGCAGCCGGCTAAGAAGCGGCGGCACATTCGTCATTCTGCATTCGTCACTCAGGGATCCGAATGGTGTCATTTCTTGAGGTTCCACCTCAAGACGCGGCCCCATTTGTTCCACTCAGTTTCGAGGATGTTGCCCTCGTTGTCGAAGGTGATGCCGTGGGGGCTGGTGACGACGCCTTGCTGCCAGTCTTTGGGTTCGATACCCGGTGTGTTGGTGAGCTTCGGAGCGGTGCCGAGGTCAGCCACACGCTTGTTGGCCTTGTCCCAGACGCTGACGTTGCCGGCGATCTCGGCCACGCACATCAGGTCGCCGTGAAAGCTGGCGGAGGAAGGATTGCGCATCTCCGTGGCGATCTCCCCGATGAAGTTGCCAGCAAGGTCGGTGTGCAGCATGCGCTTGTGGCCGCGGTCGCAGATCATCACGCGAGCAGGCTCAAAGCGGCGGTCGATGAAGATTTTGTGGGCGTTCGCCAGCTTGAGAGGTTCGCCGGGGCCGCCGAAGACGGCCTTGAACTTGCCCTCGCGGCTGAAGACGAAGATGTGGCTCTGGCCGTAGCCATCGACGACGTAGATGTCGCCATTGGGAGCAACGTCGCAGTTGGTGAGCTTGAGTCCCTTGCCGATCTTGTCGGCGGGAAACTCGCTTGTCGGGATGGTCATGAGGACCTTGCCATCCAGATCGCATTTGATCACCTTCTGCTCACCGAGCACGGCGGCGAAGAGAAACTCGCCATCGCCATCCTTGCGCACGACGAAGCCGTGGAGCGACTGTGGCAGCGGCAGCGCCTTGATGAATTTGCCATCGGTGCCATACACCTGGATGCCGGCATTGGCTTCCTGCACGCTGACGTAAATCTTGCCCGAGGAATCGACGGCGATCTCGCCGTGGCCGTTGCCGATGGTTTCCTTGCCGGGAGGCGGGGTGATGAAGTTCGGGACGAATTCGTAGGCCACTTCAGCGACAGCGCCGCCTGTAAGTGCCACGACCGAAAGTAGGGAGAGGATGGATTTGGTCATGCGGAGGCCGATACAAACGGGACCGGGGACCTCCGTCAATCAAAACACCGAAAGCAGCGTTGTCTTATTCCACCTTGGCGGATGTCAGGATGGCGTTTGCGGTTTCCCGCACGCCAGGATCATTCGAGGACAGAACCACCAATACCATGTACATCCGCTGTTCCTTGTTCAGTATAAGCATTTCAAAATAGATCGGCTTTCCCTGGGCAAGACCGGAGATCGAGCATCTTTTTGCCGGCAGGTCGGAAATCCGCACATCCATCTCCGATTTCGTCAGCTTGGCTATTCCTGCCTTTTCTAGATTCGTAACCGCACCTGCCACGCCACCATCAAGGCTGAGCACGGCGCTTTCCAATGCGTCTGACACCATGACATTAACCTCGATGCCTTTCGTCCCGTCTTTTGCTTCCCAGCCCATCATCTGACGGATGCCTGGAGGAGTTGGAGTTTGGACCGAGGTCAACGGCATCGGGCAGTTGATGCTGAGACCCTGCATGGTTTGCACGCCCGAGGTTCCAATTTGGTCCCTGCTTGCCATGGCAGGTTTGGTGGAAGGTGCGACTGGGGAATATTTGGCCGTCTGGAGGGTCTGTTCGGCCGCCTCCAGCTGTTCGGCGAGCCCGTTGCCGCCAAGGTTGAAGCGTTCGCGAATGTCATCCGGTAATTCGTCATACGGCACGATGGTGAACCCATCGGCGTGGATGAACGAAATGTTCTGCAGATCCAGTTTTTTGATCTTGGCCGCCTTGAGAACCTTGCCGTTGGCAAGTTTAACCTCGGGGAACTCCGCCCCAACGCCTGCGGCCCGGATTTTTTCCACGGAATCCTTCACAGATTTCACCATGTATTTGAAGTCGGCTTCGAGGCGGCGGATTTCAGTCTGTAGCTGGTCGCG
>JBKCXA010000945.1:0-3762 GCA_046316935.1 Prosthecobacter sp. | reverse complement strand
GAGGACGTGAGCGGGCTCGGGATAGCCCATGAAGTACATTGCGAGGTCGATCATGTGCAGGAGGTCGATCAGTGGACCGCCACCGGAGAGGGCCTTCGTGGTGAACCAGCCGCCAAAGCCGGGGATGCCGGTGCGGCGGATCCACTTGGCCTGGGCGGAGTTGATTTTGCCCACGGTGCCATCGGTGATGTACTTCATCATCGCCTGCGATTCGGGGCGGGCGCGGTTGTTGAAATTGAAGAGAACCTTGCGCTTGGCTGCCTTGGCGGTGTCGATGATCTCCTTCACCTCCTTGGCATTCATCGCCGGGGGTTTTTCAGAGAAGACATGCTTGCCGGCCTTGAGGCACTGGACGGTGAGCGGCTTGTGAAACTTATTCGGGACGATCACGCTGACGGCCTTGATCTCCGGGCTGCCTTTGAGCATGGCGCTGACGGATTCGTAGGACTTGGCGATGCCCCATTTTTCAGCGGCACGCTTCGCAGCGCCCGGCGCGGCGTCTGCCACGGCCACGATTTCCGCGCCTGCCTGGCGGAAACCCGCCGCGTGATACTGCAACATGCCGCCTGCTCCGATGATTCCGACTTTGATGGCCATAAAATGAAGGTGTGAGTTGTTGGTGGATTATTTTTCCGGGCCGCGAGAATGCCGGGCCGCGAGAGCGCCGTCAAGAGTTCACGAGCAGGTTTAAAACAAACAAGGCACCGGAATGCCTCCCGATGCCTTGTGGAATTCTCACCACTTCTTTTTGAAGCCGCCGCCACCGCCGCCGAAGCGTTTGGGACCGCCGCCGCCGAAGCCGCCTTTTTTGAAGCCGCCTCCGCCGTATCCGCCGCCACCACCACCGCCGCCACCGCCGCCAAAGCCGCCACCGGCGTCTTCGCGACGTGGGCCGCCATCGGAATCACTACCACCACCGCCGCCGTAGCCGGAGCTGGGGCCTTCGCCTTCGCGGTTCATCCAGGGCTTGGGTTTCGGGCCAAAGCCGGGCTTCTTGAAGCCACCGCCGCCACCATAGCCGCCGCCGGCATCTTCACGACGCGGACCGCCAAAGCCACCACCGCCGCCGAAGCCGCCTTTTTTGAACCCACCACCACCGAAGCCACCTTTTTTGAAGCCGCCGCCACCAAAGCCACCGCCACCGCCGAAGCGTTTCGGGCGGAAGCCGGAGGTGTCATCCGGACGATCGGCGTAGTCCATGCGGACTTCGCGATTGCGGACCATGGGTGCCTGCTGGCGGATAGTTTCCAGCACGGATTCCACCGCTGAATCGGGCACTTCGACGAAGCTGCATTTCTCCAGCACGTCGATAGTGCCGATGCTACCGGGGGCGAGGTCCTGCACGGTGTTGTAGAGCATGCCGGCGATGTCGGCCGGGCGGACCATGTCCATGCCGCCGATGTTGATGAAGAGGCGCACCATGCCGGAGCGGGGGCCTTTTTGCGCGAAGCTGGTCTGGCGCTTCGGCAGGGAGGGCTCGTCATCGTGCTGATCGTCTTCAAAGGAAGGCGTGGCAGCGGCTTTCGGAGCGGCAGGGGCATCACCGGAGGCCTCGGCAGGCAGCTGGGTGGGCACGGGGGCCGTGCCGGGCTCGGCAGTGGCGCCTTCAACGGCCATGGGGCGGGCGCGGAATTCCTGCTGCGGCGCTTCTTTGCGCTTCACGGCACGGTCTTCGACGATCTGCTCGCCTTCGCGGGCGCTGTCCTTGATCCACAGGTCCATCAAGGCACTGGAGATCTCCGTGGCGGTGAAACCGGCGTCGAGCAGGCGCTGGATGCTGTGCTCGTGTTTCGTGTATTCGCCGCTTTCGAGAGCCGCCTTGAGCTTTTCATAGGTCTGATCGACGCGGGTGGCCTCGATCTCCTCCTGCGAGGGCACCTTCGCACGGTTGATGCGGGTGTTGATGAAGCGCTGGATGCGCTGAATGAGGTAGATTTCACGCCCAGCGACGAGGCTGACGGCCTTGCCGCTTTTGCCGGCACGTCCGGTGCGGCCGATGCGATGCACATAGTCTTCGCAGTCGTAGGGTAGCTCGAAATTGACGATGAGATCGACGTCGTTCACGTCGAGGCCGCGAGCAGCCACATCGGTGGCCACGAGCACTTCGATGGTGCCGTTGCGGAAATTCCGCATCACACGCTCGCGCATGATCTGGTTCAAATCGCCGTGGAGACGGTCGGCGGCATAGCCACGGCCCACGAGGGCATCGGTGACGTCATCGACGGCTTTTTTCGTGTTCGCGAAAACGATGGTGAGACGCGGCGAATCAATGTCGAGCACGCGGCAGAGCACTTCGGCCTTCGAGCGGCCATGCACCTCGTAGTAGCGCTGCTCGATGGTGGGCACGGTCATCGCCTTTTGCTCGATGGTGATCGTGGCGGCGTTGCGGGTGTAGTTTTCCACGAGGCGGCGGATGCGCGGCTCGAAGGTGGCGGAGAAGAAAATCGTCTGGCGGTCCTCGGGGACGGCCTCCATGAGGCGCTCGATGTCCTCGGCGAAGCCCATGTCGAGCATCTCGTCCGCCTCATCGAAGACGAGCATCTTGAGTTCCTTCACATTCAAGGTGCCGCGCTCGATGAAGTCGAGCACACGGCCTGGCGTGCCGACGACGATTTGAGCGCCGGCCTGGAGGGCGCGGATCTGGCGGTCATAGGACGAGCCGCCATACACCGGCGTGGCGCGGACGCCTTCCTTGTGAACGGCGAGCTTGTGAATCTCCGCGCAGACCTGCATGGCCAGCTCGCGGGTGGGGCAGAGGATGAGGGCCTGCACGCGGCGGACAGCACCGTCCACCCGCTGGACCACGGGAATGCCAAAGGCCATCGTCTTGCCGCTGCCGGTGTGGCTCTGGCCGACAACATCGCGGCCTTCCAACGCCACGGGAATGGCCTGGGCTTGAATGGGGGAGGGTTGTTCGAAACCCAGTTCCTTGACGGCTCCGAGAAGCTCGGGAGCGATTCCCAACTCGGGGAAGGTGTGTTGACTCATAATCTGCTTTCCCTCGCGTTTTGAGGGTCGGCATAGTCCCACCGATGGAGGATATAGCAAGGTGTTTGATGCCGGGCAGCGTTCTGATCACGGCGGCGGCAGCTCGCCGATGCGCTTCATGACGTCGTTGGCAAGCTCTTGATACCGCTCGCGGCCGGCTTCCTTGTAGGTGGCAAGATCGGGCTGCCACGGTGCGCCGACGACGAGGGTGACCTTGGCCGGCTTGATGAACCAACTGCCGCGCGGAAAGCATTCGTAGGTGCCAAAAAGACGCACGGGCAGCACGGGAGCCTGCGATTTGGCAATGAAAAGGCCAACGCCGGCCTCAGCAGACTGCAAGCCCCCGGTGGGACTGCGGGTGCCCTCGGGAAAGATGAGCACCTTTTTGCCCTCGCGGAGCAGGCGGATGGTTTGCTTCAGCGAGGAGGCGTCCGGTTTGTCGCGATCGATGGGGATGGCCTGCCACCGGCGCAGCACCCAACCGGCGAGGGGGTGATCGAAGAGGGTCTTGCGGGCGAAGTAGTGGATGGCCTCGTCAAAGGCCTGGCCGACGAAGGGCGGATCGAGAAAGCTCACATGATTGCAGGCGATGAGGGCCGGCCCCGGCACCTGCAAACGCTCCGCGCCGATGACGCGGAAGTCGGTCAACCCACGCGCCACCACGCGCAAGAAGCGACGGCCTCGCCTGTAAACAATGTCCAGTCGCGAGAAAGAGTCGGCGAGGCTAGGCTGGGAAAAAAAACACGCAAGAGGGCGTTCCGAAGCCCTTCTTGA
>JBKCXA010000944.1:0-2673 GCA_046316935.1 Prosthecobacter sp. | reverse complement strand
GTGCGGGAGGTGTATGAGGGCCTGCCTGGACCGAACAACCTGCTGGAGCGTGAGGAGCGCAGCAGCTTTGGGAACGGCGCTCAGGTGCGCCTGGCGAACGTGGGCAATGGCTTCGCGGCCGGGCGGAAGCTGGAGTTCAGCCTCAAAGACCACCTCGGCAGCACCAGCGCCGTGCATGACGAGAGCGGCGAAGTCCAAAAGAGCCGCGGCCAGCAACCCACCGATGAACGCCACAGCTACGACGCCTGGGGCGCCCGGCGCGACAGCGCCAGTTGGGCACCCGCCGGCCCACAGCTCGGTCACAGTCCACCGCCTGCTGCCAACAGCTCCCCGCCCACCGATCCCCCGAAAGTCGCCAGCAGCCAGCCACGCGGGTTCACCGGCCACGAGATGCTCGATGACGTGGGCCTCGTCCACATGAATGGCCGCCTCTACGATGCGGCGCTAGGCCGGTTCTGCTCCGCCGATCCGCTGATCCAAGAAGGCGAGAACGCCCAGAACTACAACCGCTACACCTATGTGCTCAACAACCCGCTGAGCCACACGGACCCGAGCGGTTTTAGCTTCTGGAAGAAGTTCGTGAGGGCACTGGTGGCGATCATCATTGTGATCGTGGTCGTGGTGCTGATCGTGGTGACGTATGGCGGCGCTTCGGCATTCCTCAGCACGTTAAGTGCTGGATACGCATCAGGCGGTGTTTTCGGAGCGGTGGGTGCTTTTGGCACCACCTACGGGGTGGCAGCCGGGGCAATCATTGGAGGCTCAATCGCAGCGATCAATGCAGCGGTACATGGAGCCAGTATGTCGGAAACACTCAAAGCGGCAGGCATCGGAGCCATCACCGGTGCCATCACGGCAGGAATCGGGAACTATGTCCTTCATCCTCTGGCCGACCAAGCCGCAGGGCTTCTTGGGAGCCAGCTCGCAGGCCAAGCTGTGCATGCCGCCGCTCATGGTGTCGTGGGCGGAGCCATGTCGGAGGCAATGGGCGGCAGCTTCAAAGACGGATTTGTCGGCAGTCTAGTCGGCGCGGGGGTGAGTGCCGGAACCAGTGCCGCCTTCGGCAGCTTTGCGAACTCACTCGGGGTGGTTGGGCGCACAGCCTTAGCAGCGGTCAGTGGTGGAATTGCGTCGAAGCTAACGGGCGGCAAATTTGCCGATGGAGCTTGGACGGCGGCGTTTCTGCATCTGTTTAACGACGAGGCAGTCCGAGCCAGCAGGCACAAACTTAATTGGCAAGGTAAGGATATGGAATACGCCGTTGCAGACCCCGAGCAGATGATTGAGCGAGCTAAATACTTCGATGCAGATGGAAAAAATGACGGGCAATGTGTTCAACTGCCTAAAAAGCTCGCCAAATTGCCTGCTACAGCTCAATGGCGAGAAGGTCCCAACCTATATGAGTATCACAAAGCGAATCCGAACATGAATTATCCAGATGGCGGCGATTGGGACTATAATCGCATATGGAAGCAGAACCTAGCGAATGGAACTTGGCCGCCGCCGGGAACAGCAGTGGCAACTTTTATCAACGGCAGGTATCCGGGGCCTGAAGTTCGTGTAAAGCATGGTGCTCTTTTTGCTGGGTACTTCCAGAAAGGGGAAACATCCGGAATCGTTTTGTTTGAGCAGTGGGCAGGAAATCCACCAACATTTCGTGCATTACCGTGGAATCATGATTCTCGCGGGCTAATTTCAAATGACCCGACACGATTTAATGTTATCCTGCTAGAGAAATGAATATGAAAATGGTGAACTGGACCATTCTGTGCCTTTTAAATTTGGTTGCAACATCGCTGTCGTCAGCTCAATCACAGCAGCCGCTTCCAGCGATACCTAGCTATGCAAAGCACCCTCGCAGTTTGGAAATTGCAGTAAAGAATTTTAATGAAAGGGCCATGCGGTCAGATATCGGAAAATCCCAACCAAGGCTAACTGTTAACGAAGTCATGAAATCTTTGGCTGTAGCAGGAGGATTTTTTTCTTTGTTACCTGATAATGCCAACCTTGAAAGCTATATTCAACAGACAATCTCTACGATGCAGCTTCCTGCGTTTTCCGACATCAAGATGTTTGAGGGAACAGATAATGGGGCAGGCTGCTGGACGGTTTATATTGAGTTTGAGTTAAATAAGAATGTCCATCCCTTTGGCGAGCGCAGGCCAAGAGCTTTGATTCGTCACATGGTTGTTACTGCTGCAAAAACTCCTGGCAGATAGTGGGCAAAGAGGAAAATGGTGTCAGTGCGCCAAGATGAAAATGGTGTCAGTGTGCAACTGTCTGACAAAATCCAGCCAACCGCTTTACTGTCCCAGCCAAGATCGCACAGACTCTTTACGACGACTTTGACCGGCAGTGGAAGGAGGCCGCGCCGGACGGCACGGAGTCTGTGGCGACCTGTGACGGGCTGAGCGCCACAGAGCTACTGCCCACTGCCCACTGCTTACGTCTCACTGCTTACGTCTCACCGCTCACCGCTCACCGCCTCACGGCTTCGGGACTTGGGCGGGGTCGCGGAGCTGGAGTTGTTTTTCCTGGCCGAGGTTTTTCAAGAGGGTGGCGGGCCATTCCCAGGGGGGCTTTGTCTTTCGTGTAGAGGACGACGCGGGTGCGGGAGGCGGCGGCGGCGACGGCTTGAGGGAGGTCGAGGGTTTTGAGGACGTTGAGCAAGGC
>JBKCXA010000943.1:0-5305 GCA_046316935.1 Prosthecobacter sp. | reverse complement strand
ATGCCCACCATCCCCATCCTGATGCCCCAGCTAGGCGAATCCATCGCCGAGGCCACCATCATCCGCATCCTCGTCGAGGCCGGGCGCAGCGTGGAGGCAGCCAGCGACCTCTTTGAAGTCGAGACCAACAAGGCCACGATGACCGTCACCGCGCCCTGCGCCGGCAAGATCACGCAAATCGTCGCCGTGCCGCAGACCAGCTACGCCGTCGGCTCCACCCTCGCCGCGTTTGAGATCAGCGAGGAGGATGCGCAGAACCTCGGCTTTGCCGAAACGCCGCAGCCCAGCATCGCCCAGCAGCACAACACCAGCATGGCTGATGTCGTGGAGAATCTGCACTTCCAGATCAGCGACGAGGATGTCATCTCCTCGCCGCAGCCGAAGGTTGAGCCCGTCGTCGGCGGCCTGCCGGTGCCAGCGGGTGCGACAGGGGCCAGCTACATCTCCCCCCGCATGCGAGCCCGCATGCTCGAGCTCGGCCTGAACGCCTCCGATCTCGCTGGCGTACCCGGCACGGGCGCAGGGGGCCGCGTCACCGTCGAAGACTTCGAGGCCTTCCTCCGCGGTCTTGAGCAGCACCGCATGACCAAGGCCTCGCCCATGCGCATCGCCGTCGCCGACAGCATGCGCCGCGCCTGGTCCCGCCCGCTCGCCACCGTCGGCAGCCCCATCATGCTCGATGCCATGCTCGCGCATCGCAAAAAGGCCGACCCGAAGCCTGGTCCCGCGCTTTACGCCATTCGCGCCCTCGCCTTGGCCCTCGCCGAAAACACCGCCCCCGCCGGTCGCCTCATCGGCAACCGCATCGTGCATCCCCGCGCCATCGACATCGGCTTTGCCGTCGAGGTCGAGGATGGCGTTTTCGTTCCCGTGCTGCGCGAAGTCGATAAGACGCCGCTCGTCAAACTGGTGCCCACCTACAACAAGCTCGTCGAGCAGGCCCGCGCCCGCCGCCTGCCGCATGACATGAATCGCCCCGGCATCGCCACCGTCACGAATTTCGGCACTTTCGGCATCGTCTGGGCCACGCCCATCCCGCTGCCCGAGCAGAACCTCATCCTCGGCCTCGGCGCAGGTAGCAAAGTTCCGCATTGGAGCAACGAAGTGAATCAATTCATCCCCGTCACCGAAGCCGAGATCACTCTTAGCTTCGACCACCGTGTCTGCGATGGTGGTGCTGCAGGACGCCTGCTCAAACGCGTCGCCGAGCTCCTGCAGCGTCCGGAGGATCTGTGACATCGGACCGATCCGTCTGATCGGACCTATCATCCCCGATGGAAACCAAGCCCGCCATCCGCCAGCGCATGCGTCAGCTTCTTCGTGAAGCCTCCGCGGAGGAAAACACCGCCCTCATTGCCAGTCTCAAGCAGCAAGCCGCCTCGTGGCCCGTGGCGCAAACCGTCGCCCTCTACGGCGGGCTTCGCGGCGAGCCGGATCTCATTGGCGGCTTCCTTCCATGGCTGCGCCAGCAGGGGCACCGCGCAGCCCTTTTCGCCATTGAGGACGAAAACCTCCTCCCGCGCCTCATTCACAGCGAAGCCGATCTCCTCCGCAGCAGCCTCGGGGCCTGGGAACCGCTCGAAACCTGTCCCAGGATCGAAATCGCCGCGCTCGATGTCATTCTCGTCCCCGGCCTCGCCTTCTCACCGAAACACCTCACCCGCCTCGGACGCGGCGGCGGCTACTACGACCGGCTGCTCGCCCATCCGCAGTGCAAGGCCCGCCGCATCGCCCTCGCGCATGCTTTTCAGCTCGTCGAAGAGCTTCCCACGGAGCCTCACGACCAGAAAGTGCATCAGATCATCTCCCTGCCGTCTTGATCTCCAGTTGCGCCGATCCCCAGTCTGGGGATCACTTGTCCCACCATGGCCCACCGCTTCACCTGCACCGAACGCGTCCAGTTCTCCGATACCGACATGGCCGGCATCGTGCATTTTTCGAACTTCTTCCGCTACATGGAACGGGTGGAGCACGCCTTCTTCCGCAGCCTTGGCTTCTCCATCGTCGATCCGCCCACCGTCGGCGAAGAACGCGTCGGCTGGCCCCGCGTGCATGCCTCCTGCGACTACATGAGCCCGCTGCGCTTCGAGGAGGAGTTTGAGAGTGAGCTGCTCGTCGAAGAAGTGCGCAGCAAGGTCATCCGCCATGTCATCCGCTTTTGGAAAGCCGATGGCGAGCTCGCTGCTGAGGGCCGCATCACCGCCGCCTGCGTGCGCCGCGATCCCGCCACCGGCAAAATGAAGGCCATCGAGATCCCTCAGCGCTTCCGAGATCAAATCGAAGCCGCCCCCGCCGAGCTGTTGCGTCGTCCGGAGCGGCGCTGAGCGTCCCTTCAGTCCTTACCATCCCTTGCGAAGCATTGCACCGGGATTGGCACATTGGCCGCCCATGGCAAAACCGGCCCATCATGAGCGCGTAGGCGTGTGAACCCTTCCAAACCACACCCCGCCACGTCATGAAAATGCATCCCCTTTGCTCCGGCCATCACACGAACCTCTTCGCCACCTCGCAGGGCCGCCGTGATTTCCTCCAGGTCGGTGCCATGGCAGGTCTCGGCCTCACCTTGCCAGAACTCTTCAAGGCTCAGGCAGGGCACACCGTCGCGGATGTGGCCACGTTCAAGGCGGTCGCCCAATCGGTGATTCACATCTACCTGCCCGGCGGCATGGCCCAGCATGAATCGTGGGATCCCAAGCCCTTCGCCGCGCCGGAGTATCGCGGACCCTTCAGTCCCATCAAAGGCGTCACCGGCGAGTATGTGGGCGAGAAGTTCGCCAACATCGCCAAGATCCTCGACAAGATGACCCTCATCCGCTCCGTCACGCATGGCGAGGCAGCGCATGAACGCGGCACGCACAACATGTTCACCGGCTACCGCCCCAGCCCGGCGATCAAGTTTCCCAGCTTTGGCTCCATCATCTCCCACGAGCAGGGCAGCCGGAACAACCTCCCGCCCTACGTCGCCATCCCGACTGTCTTCGCGCCGGAGCAGGGCAGCGGCTACATGAGCAGCGCCTACGGCCCCTTCGCCCTCGGCAGCGATCCGGCGGATGCGAATTTCACCGTCCGCGACCTCGCCACGCCGAAGGATATCGACACGCGTCGCTTCGAGCGCCGTCGCGGACTCCTCGCCGCGGTCGATGAGCACTTCCGTGCCTCCGAGAAGTCTGATGCGCTCAGCGCCATGGACGATTTCTACAGCGCCGCCTACAAGCTCATCAGCTCACAGCAGGCACGCGAGGCCTTTAACCTCGCCGCGGAACCCGCGAAGCTCCGCGATGAATACGGCCGCCACGCCGCAGGCCAGCGTTTCCTCCTCGCTCGCCGCCTCGTCGAGGCCGGCACACGCATGGTCTCCGTCAATTTTGGCAGTTGGGACCATCACTCGAATATCAAAGGCGCCTTCGAAGGCCAGGCCACCCAGTTTGACCAGGCCTTCGCCCGCCTCATCCGCGATCTCGAAGAGCGTGGCCTGCTCGATAGCACGCTCGTGCTCGTCAGTTCCGAGTTCGGCCGCACGCCAAAGATCAACAGCACCAACGGCCGCGACCACTATCCCCGCGTCTTCTCCGTCGCCATGGCCGGTGGCGGCGTGAAGAAAGGCTTCATCTACGGCAAGTCCGACGCCCTCGGCGGCGAGCCCGACGAGAACCCCGTCGGCCCCGAAGACCTCGCCAAGACCATGTACCGCCTCCTCGGCATCAACGGCGAGAAGCGCATCATCGTCGAAAACGTCCGCCCCGTGGACATCGTCAACGGCGGCCGCATCCTCACCGAGGTCATCGCGTGAGGATATTTTCGAGCGTTTCGCTGTTTTAGTCTATCGCGGCAGGCCGCGGATATGGTCGGGAATCAAGTGATGCATTTTTGCTTTCGTGGCGTTTCCTTGCGAGCTGCGTCATGAAAGCCCCTCTCACCGCCCTCCTTCTCGCCTCCTCGTTCATCCTTGCCGCCGATCCGGTGCCGCCGACCACGCAACTTTGCGCCGTGGACAAGCTCATTTCAGCGGAGTCCTTCGATAAGCCCGAATCCTTCGCGAAGGAGAAGCAGCCGGGCACCGACGGCTGGCGCAAGGGCATCGGCACCTGGAGCATCCAGGACGGCGCGGCCTACGCCGTGCAGGAAGGCCCAAGTGAGAAGCGCCCGAACGGCCATGAGGCCGTTTGCGAGCACATCGTGGACCTTGGCGACTACGTGCTGACCGCCGAGTTCAAGCTCGGGCCCTCGCCGCAGGTCGGTTTTGTCTGCCGCGACACGAACAAGCCGAACCTCCATCAAGGTCGCGTCATGATCACGCCAACGGCCATCTGGATTCAAAAGATGAGCGGCATCGCTAAGGAGACGCGCCGCGAGGAATTGAAGAAAATCGAGGTCAAACTCGATCCCAACACCTGGCACCGCATCACCGTCGAAATCTGCGGCGACCGCTTCCTCGCGAAAATCGACGACCACGACCTCGAAGCCACTTCCGTCTCCCAGTTCGCGCGAACCAAGATACATCGGCGGCTCGGGATCGCGGACCATCACGCCTTCCTCGCGTGCCTTGTCGAGATACGCCTGAAAGGCATCCTCGCTGGTGGTGAACACGGGCCCGGCAATTCCAGCGACGTTGCTCGGCGCCGCCGGCACCACCTGACCGGTCCACGCACGTGCAAGGAGCAGCACGGCCAGCACTGCAGCGGCCGCCCAACCGAGGCCCGCGGACCGCGTGCCGACGGGCTGGTCACGCCTGATGTCCACCCGGTCCGCGACGGTGTCCAGTGTCCGTGCTGCGCGAGCGAGTCGAATCTCGTCGGCCTGCCAGCGCGCAAACTCCTGAAGGAGCCCGGGCTCGGACGCGCCCCGCGCGCACACCGCATCGATCGCGGCGCGATCACCGGCGACCGCGCGCGCGAGCAGCAGATCGTCGAGGGCGTCTTCACGTTCGGAGGAGTTCGGTTGAGAGTCGTGGTTCATCGCATGGAGCTCCCGCGGACCGTCGGTCCGGCCTGCTGTTTCGTTCCCACTGGTTCGGTTCTCGCGACCGGCGTCAACCCGGCCTGCGCCGCCGATCTCGGCACGCCTTCTTCGGCGGCGGCGAGCTGCCGCAGCAATCGTCGCGCGCGTGCAAGGCGCGTTTCGACCGTGGTCTCCGGAACATCGAGGATCTCCGCGATCTCTCTCTGCGAGAGCCCCTGTCCTGCCTGGAGGAGGAGCGGCTCCGCGTACTGCGCGGGAAGTCGCGAGAGGAGATGGAGCGTCTCGAGGGCATCCGCCGCGGCGTCCCGGGCCCGCCGCGCGTCACGGTCCCGTCGCGCGCCACGCC
>JBKCXA010000942.1:0-3976 GCA_046316935.1 Prosthecobacter sp. | reverse complement strand
CTGGAGCGTGGTGAAGGGATAATTCGCGATCTTCGGCTTCGCGGCGCTCAGTTTGGACAGCAGCGTGGACTTGCCCGCGTTCGGGGCGCCCACGAGGCCTGCCTCGGCGATGCTGCGCAGCTCAAAGTGGAAGCGTCCTTCCTCCCCGGGTGTGCCGGGGGTGAACTCACGCGGGGCTTGGTGCGTGCTGGTCTTGAAATGGATGTTTCCCTTGCCGCCCTTGCCGCCTTTGCAGAGCACAAAGCGTGAGCCAACCTCCGTTAGGTCCGCCACGGGCTCGAAGCGCATATTCATCTCGCCGGTCTCGGGATCTTCTTCCTCGATGATGCGGCTCACGAGCGTGCCAGGCGGCACTTTATAGACTTTGTCCTCGGCGCTGCGGCCGGTGCATTGGCGGCCCATGCCTTTCTGGCCGTCGTCAGCGAGGAGCCGGCCATTGAAGACATAATTGCGCAGGCTGTCCGTGCTGGGGTCCACTTCGAGGATGACATCGCCGCCTGCTCCGCCATCCCCTCCGTCAGGGCCGCCCTTGGGACGGAACTTGCCACGGTGGAAATGCACGGACCCGTCGCCACCTTTACCGGCGCGGGCATAAACTTTGATCTGATCGACAAACATGAGTTGGGCCAAGACGTAGCGCCGAAGCGGGGCGGGGCAATGGAGAAAGTCCGGTCATTGGCAGGCGGTGTGCTGCGGCATGACGCCTCCACGGTTGACATGCCCCCCTCGTGGGCTAGGTCTGCGGCCCTTAAAACTCAAAAACTCAATCGAACACACTATGGTCAAAATCGGCATCAATGGTTTCGGGCGCATCGGACGCCTTGTTTTTCGTGCAATCTGCGATCAGGGCCTCCTCGGCAAAGAGATCCAGGTCGTCGCCGTGAATGACCTCGTCTCCGCGGACAACCTCGCCTACCTTGTCAAATACGACTCCACCCAGGGCAAGGCCAAGGAGGAAGTCTCGTCCAAGAAGAGCAGCCCTGACCTCGCCGAGGACGACATCCTCGTGGTCGATGGCCATGAGATC
The DNA here is from genome assembly GCA_046316935.1 of Prosthecobacter sp. Lineage (GTDB taxonomy): Bacteria > Verrucomicrobiota > Verrucomicrobiia > Verrucomicrobiales > Verrucomicrobiaceae > Prosthecobacter. The sequence continues at coordinate 2,949 of JBKCXA010000942.1, read as the reverse complement.
AAATGCCTCGCCGTTCGTGCGGGTCCGTCCGCCCTTCCTTGGAAGGAACTCGGCGTGGACATCGTGATCGAATCCACCGGCCTTTTCACCGAGCGCAGCAAGGCGCAGGGCCATATCGATGCTGGCGCGAAGAAAGTGATCATTTCCGCTCCCGGCAAGGAAGAGGACATCACCATCGTCATGGGCGTGAACCATGAGAAGTATGATGCCAGCAAGCATCACGTCATTTCCAATGCCTCCTGCACGACGAACTGCCTCGCCCCCGTGGTGCACGTGCTTCTCAAAGAAGGTTTCGGCGTCGCCGAAGGCCTCATGACTACCATCCACAGCTACACCGCCACGCAGAAGACCGTGGACGGCCCGAGCGCCAAGGATTGGAAAGGTGGCCGCAGCGCCGCGATCAACATCATCCCGAGCAGCACTGGTGCCGCCAAGGCCGTGGGCCTCGCGATCCCGGAAGTGAAGGGCAAGCTCACCGGCATGTCCTTCCGCGTGCCGACGCCGACCGTGTCCGTGGTGGACCTCACCGTGAAGACGGAGAAGGAAACCAGCTACAAGGAAATCTCCGCTGCCATGAAGAAGGCGAGCGAGACCTACCTCAAGGGCATCCTCGGCTGGACGAGCGACGAAGTGGTCTCCACCGACTTCATCCATGACCAGAGCAGCTCCGTTTTCGACGCCGGCTCCGGCATTGAGCTGAACAACAAGTTCTTCAAGCTGGTGAGCTGGTATGACAACGAGTGGGGTTACTCCAACCGAGTCGTCGATCTCGTGAAATACATTGTGAGCAAGGGCCTGTAATCCGAAACGAACACAGCAACCTTCCAAGCCTTCGACGGGCCGGCTCACACGAGCCGGCCCGTTTTGCGTCATGGTCAGAACCTCGGACTACGAAATTCCTTGTTCGATATTCCACATTCTTTCCCGGTCTCGGCGGCTTTTGAATATCGAACAAGGAACACTGAATGATGAACAGCCGGTAACTTTGATGAACATTCGAACTCAGCTCCAGTATCTCCCGCGCCCGTTTTGGGTGCTGGTAGGGGCTACGTTCGTCAATCGCTTCGGCGTGTTCGTCGTGCCATTCTTGGCTCTGTTCATCACTCGGAACGGAAACACCGCCGCGCAGGCTGGCTATGCGGTCGCGGCCTACTCTGTGGGCAGTTTTGGAGCCGCCTGGCTCGGTGGATGGCTCGCAGACCGTCTCGGCCGGAACATCACGATGGCTGTGTCGGCCTTTGCTGGGGCTGCCTGTATGCTGGCCATGTCCCAAGCGGTTGATTGGCGGGCTTTGGCCGTGATCGCCTTCATCACCGGGGCGGTGAATGAGGCCGGGCATCCGGCCAGTGCGGCGCTGGTGCAGGACATCGTGCCGCTGGAGCACCGTGTGGTCGCTTTTGCTGTGCAAAGGTTCGCGGTGAATCTGGCCTGGTCGCTGGGACCCGCGACGGCCGGTTTGCTGGCGGAGCATGCTTCGTTCTTCTGGCTGTTCGTCGTCGATGCGGTTACCTCGGTCATTTTCGGCCTGATCGCCTGGATGTGCCTGCCACGCGGACGGCGCACGGAGGCATCACAAGCAGGCTGGAGCCATGCTTGGGCATCGATCCGGCAAAACAAGCCCTTCCTCGCGCTTTTCGGAGCCTGCCTCTGCACGGCGTGGATCTTCCGGCAGACGAACACGACCTTCCCGCTGCACTTTGAGCGCAATCATCTGCCGCTAGACTGGTGTGGCTATGTGCTGGCGCTCAATGGCGTGATGATCTGCCTCTTTGAAGTGCCGCTGGCGGCGCTGCTGCGGTCTTGGCCGGTGCGCGGTGTGCTGGCGCTGGGCTACATCCTGATGGGAGCGAGCTTTCTCGTGTTTCTCGGCAGCGCGGCGCTGACCGCGTTTGTGCTCATGATGGTGATTTTCACCGTCGGGGAGATGAGCGCCTTTTCCCGCCAGCAGGCCTACGCCGCGGAAATGGCCCCGGAGGAGATGCGCGGGCGTTACGTCGGCTTTCTGAGCTTCGCCTGGTCGATCGGGAATACCGCCAGCTCGGCGCTCGGCATGCCGCTCTACGATCGTCATCCCGATTTGCTTTGGGGCATCAATGCCGCTCTCGGCGTGCTGGCCGCGGTGTTGATCCTCTCCAGGCGTGGCCTCAGGTGAAGCGGCGCACGCGTTCACGCACATCGTCTTCCAACCGGCGCACAAATCCGGTGGCGAACTGCTCGATGTCGAGCTGGTCGTCCTCGATGAGCGGCGTCAGGTCCATGGCGAAGTTCAGCAACTCGGCCCCATCGGTCGTGTGGGAGTCAAAGTAGGTGGCGTTGGCATGGCGCAGACCTTCTTCGGCGAGGTCGTAGCGCTTGCCGCCGGCGATCTGACTGTCAAAGACACCGAGGAGCGGGCGCAGCAGGTGAGTGTGCTTGTCCACGCTAAGCATCACCTTGTCCTCGCTGAGCAGCCAGTCGAGCTTTCGCCACACCTCGCAGCCATAGACCTTCTTCGGGCGCATCTCTTTGGGCAGTTCGCGGAGGGCCTCGATGCAGCGGAGCACGGTGGCCACATGCGTGTTATGCCGGTCGCAGGGATTGTGAAGATAGAGAAACTCCGGCTGCGCATGCTCGAGGATGAATTTCAAATCGGCGATGCAGGGCTCGTGGCGCGGCTTCTTCACATCCTCGCTCGGGTAGCCAAGCTGAATCTGAATGCTGTACTCGCCCACGAAGGCCGCCTTGCGCTGTTCCAGCAGACGCTCTTTCTGCATCTCCTCGTCCGTGTAGCTCGCGTAGGCCCCTTTGCGCGGGCTGCCAGCTCCATCCGTCACGACCACGCCGCCGAACCACTTGTCCTTGTCATGAAAACACTCGGTGATGCCGTGGTAGGCGGCGATCTCGAGATCGTCCTGATGCGAGACAATGCCGAGGTGCGTCACGCGACGCAGCGCGGTCCAGGGATCAGTG
>JBKCXA010000941.1:0-2544 GCA_046316935.1 Prosthecobacter sp. | reverse complement strand
CCGCAAGCGAGCATGCCTTCGGCGGGCTCCACGAATTGAGCGCCGTAGCCGCGGAGGGTTTCGACATTCTTCAACGTGGCGGGATGCTGCCACATTTTGCCGTTCATGGCCGGGGCGATCAAAATCGGGGCTCGCGTGGCGAGGGCGATGGCCGTGAGGGCATCGTTGGCGAAGCCGTGGGCCATGCTGGCGAGCACGTTGGCACTCGCGGGTGCGATCAGGAGCAGGTCGGCCTCATCGGCGAGCTGGATGTGACCGGGCTGCCAGCCTTCTTTTTCGGCGAAGAGATCGGTGATGACGGGATTTTTTGACAGCGTGCTCAAGGTGAGCGGCGTGACGAATTCGAGCGCGGCCTTTGTCAGCACGCACGTCACGCGATGGCCGGCCTTGGTGAGCTGGCTGGCGAGGTCCGCGGCCTTGTAGGCGGCGATGGAACCGGTGATGCCGAGGATGATGCGTGACATGCGGCACGATCTTAAACACGAAAAACGCCGCGTGAAAGCCCGGATGACGAACAGCTTGCCTTCACGCGGGCGAGAGAGCACTGTCACCTCCCCCAACCAACCACCGCATGCGTTGCCCCAAATGCAGCAGTTCCCAGGATAAAGTGATCGACTCCCGCGAGGCGAGGGAAGGCTCCGCCATCCGCCGTCGGCGTGAGTGCATGAAATGCGGTTTTCGCTTCACGACCTATGAAATCGTCGAGCGCGAGGAGTTGCGCGTGGTGAAGCGCAATGGCGCCCGCGAGAATTTCAACCGCGACAAGCTGCTCAGCGGCGTGCGCAAGGCCTGCGAGAAGCGCCCCGTGAAGATGGAGGACATCGAGCAGCTCGTGGACGACATCGCCATGGAGCTGGCGGAGGAGGGTTACCGCGAGATCCCGAGCACAGTGATCGGCGCCAAGGTGATGCGCGGTCTCGAAGCACTCGATCATGTGGCCTACGTGCGCTACGCGAGTGTTTACCGCCAGTTTGAGGACGTGGGCGAGTTCATCGACGAGATTCAAAGCCTCGGGAAACGTCGTCTTCGCGAAAAAGGCCAGGTGGAGCTCTTCAATCCGAAGAAGAGCTGAGGTCAACATTCGCCAAAGCCGTGCCGAGGCGCGTGCATTCTTTTTTGAGCTTCTCCAGCAAGGCGCGGGCACCAAACAGATCGCCATCCTGCGCAAGGTGGCAGAGGTGTGAGGCCGTCTCGGAGGCACGGGTGGCGGTGTACACGCCGAGCATGCCTTTGAGCGAATGCGCGGCTTCGTAGAGCGCGACGGCGTTTCCGGCGCTGAGAGCGGCGGAGGCATCCTGGAGAAACTTGCCGGTGTCCTCGGCGTAGATCGCGATGAGCTCGCGGGCCATTTCGGTGCCTCCAGCGGCAGCGATGAAGGCCTCTGGCTTGAAGGCGGGAGCGCGTTTTTTGGGCTTCGTCGCTTCGGCCGGTTCTCCGGTGATCTCGAGACGCGGCGGCGCGGCGGTGCGGCCGTGCATGAAGCGCTCCACGGCATGCAGCAGCTCGGCGCTGTGGATCGGTTTGGAGACGTAGTCGTCCATACCAGCGGCGATGCATTGCTCGCGGTCGCCTTTGAGGGCATTCGCGGTCATGGCGATGATGGGGACGTGGCCGCCATGCTTCTCCTCGATCTGGCGGATGGCCGCGGTGGCCTGGAAACCATTCATCTCCGGCATGTGGACATCCATGAGGATGGCGTCGAACTCTCCATCGCGCACCTTTTCGACGGCCTCCTGGCCGTTGTTGGCGATCTCGACGCGGTGGCCGCGCTCTTCGAGCAGCTTCGCGGCCACGAGCTGGTTCACGCGACCATCTTCGACGACGAGAACCTTCATCGATTTCTCCGCGAGACCGAGCAGCGGCCCCGTGGAGGATGCCGCGGGATGATCGACGCTATCGCGGGTGGCCTCGCCAAAGACGGCGGTGAAGTGAAACGTGCTGCCTTTGCCGGGCTCGCTCTCTACCCAGATGCGGCCTTGCATGAGCTCCACGAGATCACGGCAGATGGCGAGGCCGAGACCGGTGCCGCCGTAGCGGCGGTTCGTGTTTGTCTCCGCCTGCGTGAAGGCATCGAAGATGCGGCCCTGCACTTCCGAGGAGATGCCGATGCCGGTGTCGTGGATCTCGAAGTGCAGCGTGGTCTTGTCGAGAGCCCGGGACTCAATGCGCACCCGCACGATGATCTCGCCGCGGTCGGTGAACTTGATCGCATTGCCGACGAGATTGATCAAATTCTGCCGCAGACGTCCGTCATCGCCGAGGAGCATCACCGGCACGTCTTCTGCCACCTTGTGGATGAGCGTGAGGTTCTTCTGCATGGCCCGCACGCCGAGGGCGAGCAGCGTATCGGCGATCGTGTGGCGCAGATCAAAGTCCTGCTCGTCGAGCTCCATCTTGCCCGCCTCGATCTTCGAGAAGTCGAGCACGTCATTCAGCAGCGCCAGCAGGCTCTCCGCGGAGTTTTTGAGCATCAGCAGATACTCGTGCTGCTTCGGATCGAGCTTCGTGTTCAGCAGCAGCTCGCTCATGCCGATGATGCCATTC
>JBKCXA010000940.1:0-10446 GCA_046316935.1 Prosthecobacter sp. | reverse complement strand
TGTTTTTGCTGACCAACCACTTCGCGAGATCGAGCCGAGAGGCACCTTTCAGCGGCGGCAGCGTCGAAAGCGCACCCGGAGTGACCTCGTCGGCCGGTTGCAGGAAATCACCGCGATGCAGCAGGTTCGTTTTGCGCGGGTTGTTGGTGCGCTGGGCGATCACGCGCACGTCCATGAGCGGCGGTTTGGGCAGTTTGGCCTCCGCCTGCTTCAACGCGGTGTCAGCGGCGACCACTTCCGGATCGACCTTGGCCATCCAATCCCACAACGGCTGGATCACGACCGGGTTCCGGCGCTTTGGCTCCTCGCTGAGAATCTTCCGCACCGCCTCCGGCGCGATGCTGTCCTCCGTCTCCTCACTCGCCGCGAGCAAGCGCAAGTGCCCGATGGTGTGGCCGAGCTGTTTGTAGTTCTGTTCAAGCTCGATCACGAGCGTCTCATCGGTCTTCAAGGTGATCGGTTCGGCCAGTTGAAGCGTGAGCATGTGCTTTTTGCCCGTGCTGCCAGAGATCGCCCAACCCGTTTGATCATCCGCATCGAGCACCTTGTCGGCGGTGAAGGTCTTTTGCTCGAAATCCGCCTTCGCCGAATGCAGCACGATGGCACGGCCGGCCTTGTTTTGCTCCACCGATGCTGAAACGCGAGTGAGCACAAAGTTGCCGTTTTTGTTAAATCCGGGTCCTTGAGATGGCAGCGAGGCATCCGGCAACACTTCGAACTGCAAAGCACTGATCGGCTTCGCGTGGCCGCGAATGCTCAAGGTATAGCTGTCCGTCTTCGGAGCCTTGTTGGCGGCCAAAAACGAGCCATCAGGCTGTTTGGAGAGCTTCGCGGTCTTCGCCTTAGCTTCAGTGACGGGCAGCGGCTCGAACTTCTGCACCGCTTTGGACGCCGCAGCCTTGGCGAGACGTTCTTTGACGGCTTTTTCCCACTCGGGCAGTTTCACGGGCAGCTCGGCTTTCGCGGCGTCGAGGGCTTTGCGCAGCGGGATGAGCTTCTTCACGGCATCGCCGTTGTTCTTCTCATACGCGGCCCATTCCGCAGGCGAGGTCGGCACCTGCTTGTTCACCTCATCGCCATTATTGAAGTAGGACAGCAGTTGGTAGTACTCGGTCTGCGTGATCTGATCATACTTGTGCGTGTGGCAGCGGGCACAGCCCACGGTAAGCCCGAGCCAAACCGTGCCGAGTGTCTCGGTGCGATCCATGCAGGCCTCGACGCGGAACTGCTCCTGGTCCGTGCCGCCTTCGGTGTTCGTGAGCGTCTGGCGATTGAAGGCGGTGGCCACAATCTGCTCCGGCGTAGCGTCCGGCAGCAGATCGCCTGCGAGCTGCTCAATGGTGAATTGATCGAACGGCATGTCGTCATTGATCGCGCGGATCACCCAATCACGAAAACGCCACGCATCCGGCCGCGGGCGGTCTTTTTCATAACCATCGCTGTCCGCGTAACGTGCCATGTCGAGCCAGTGACGGCCCCAGCGTTCACCGAAACGCTCGGAGGCGAGCAGGCGGTCGAGAAGTGCTTCATACTTTTGGTCCGACCAGTCTGACGCGTCGGACAAGTCCGACAGCGAGGGCGGAAGACCATGCAGATCATAAGTAGCACGTTTGATCAATGTGATCGGATCCGCTTCGGGAGACGGAGAAAGGCCGTTCTCGGCCAACTTCGCGCGGATGAAGCCATCAATGCCATCGCCCTTCGGCCGCGTGACCGGCTTGTAAGCCCAATGCTGCTCAAACTTCGCGCCTTCCGCGATCCATTTTTTCAGCACCTCGATGTCCTTCGACTTCACCGGATGCTTTTCGCGATGCTTCGGCGGCGGCATTTGCTCGTCGGGATCGTTGGAGAGCAGGCGGGTGATCATCTCGCTCTCCTCCGGCCTGCCCGGCACGATGCCGTGGGCGCCGCTCTTCAGCGCTTTGAGCGCGAGTTCGCGACTGGTGAGCACGAGGCCGCCCTTGGAGTCATCCGGCCCGTGGCATTCGAGGCAGTGCTCCGCCAGGAGCGGCTGCACCTCACGGGCAAAATCGACCGCGGCCAGCAAACTGGAACCAGCAAAAAAGGAGAGCGCAAAGGGAGTGATTTTCACATCGCATCAAACGCGGCCCGAGGGGCTGGCTTTGCGCCCCGAATTCAGCGAATCAAGCCCCAGTTCCGGCCAAACGGGAAATAGCAGAAGAGCGCGGGACCAACGAGGTTTCGCTCGGGCACGGGGCCCCAGTAGCGGCTGTCGGAGCTGTTGTAGCTGTTGTCGCCCATGGCCCAGTATTGTTCCTTGCCGAGGGTCATTTGGTTGGGGGGATACAGCAACTCGAGAGCTCCATAACCTCGGTACTTACCCTCCATGGATGCAACTCGTTTCATGCCGGCTTCCTCGGCAGGCTTGCCGTTAATCCAAAGAACAGGCGTCTTTACCTCCAATGTATCGCCAGGAACTCCAACGAGTCGCTTGATGTAGTGCTGAGACCCCTGGCGTTTGTCGAAACGTGGATCATCCTCGATTCCCGAGATCGATTTCGTAGTGAAAACATAGACTTCACCGCGAACGGGCTTGCGGAAGTGATACGCAAACTTGTTCACGAGAACATGATCACCGGTATCCAACGTGCCGCGTGCGACGACCTGCCCTTTAGTCACCAGTCTCCCCGCCAGGGAGTAGTCCGAAAAGATAGAAGCACGATCAGGCGGATTAACCCGATGATCGATTGCAGGAGCCGCGCCCAGATACTGGAACAAGCCAAGATTAAAGTGCGTGTTGATGAGCTGGGCCTTGGGCGCCCAGATCCAGATCGTATGCCCATCTTCAAAGTGCAGGCGGCAGTGAGCAAAGAAGCCCAGCAGGCTGTGTTCGGTGAGCGGGTCTTTGGCACGAACACGCCCCGTGTGATCGGAGACGACATTGACGTAACTGCGGCCGGTGACGAAGTCCTTCGCCATGCCCAAGACATTCGGCGTCGTGTCTTCATCGGTGTGCTCCGCCACGATGCCATAGAGCGTGGGCTGCATGGAGCCGGTGGGGATTTTAAAGGGCTGGAGCAGGTAGCTGCGGATGCCGAAGGCCACCACGATGGCCACGAAGAAGACCTCGATGTTGTCCGCGATGTCGGAGGGCTGCGCTCCAGGCAGGGCGCGTTCGCAGACCTTGTTGATCTCATCGCTCAGCGTGTCGATGCGGGCCTTGTCCCGTGCCCGCATGGCGTCCTCGAGGCTGCTGCGCAGGGAGGTGATCTCCTGGAGCTTGGCCTCCGGCAGGATGTCACGCTTGTAGTTGATGAAGCGCGTGACGCCCTTGTGCAGGAGTTTGGCGTGCTTGAGGTAGCGGGGAGTGAGAAAGGAGAGCATCGGAGGCGGGCTGCGTGCTGAAACGGCGGGCGGCGGAATCTCAACCGTTGCGGGCGAGCAGGGCTTTGGCGGCTTTTTCGATCTTCGGCAGCAGTTTGGCCGGCAGGCTCGTCAGCAGCGGCAGCGCGGGGCCGGTGTTGGCGACGCCCGAGAGCTCGACGGCATGATGGAGCACCATGATGGGGCTGTGCGCATTGCGCAGGTCTTCGAGGCCGGTGAACTCCTGGCGGATGGCGTCTGCGGTTTTGTAGTCCTTGTTCAAGATGGCCTTCAGCATGGCGGTGGAGCGGCTGGGGGCCACGCACACGCAGCCGGCGGTGAAGCCAGCGACGCCGAAGTCACGCATGTGAACGATGGCAGGCTGCTCGCCAATGCCGCTGATGATGAGGTTCGGATCGACGAGCTTGGTGAGCTTCTTCAAATACGGATCCTTCTTCGGGTCCTCGACGACGATGGCGTATTTGATCCACGAGATGAGGCCGTCGTTCACGAGGCTGGCGGCCAGTTCGGGCGTGATGTAGGCAGCGTCCTTGATGTAAAGCACCGCCTTCATGCCGGACTTCTCCACAAAGTGGCGCACGGCTGTGGCGACGCCTTCCGGCTTCGACGGGAAGAGCGTGGGCAGCAGCATCGCGGTGGGGAAGGCAAACTCGCGCAGGATTTTAGCCTGATCCATCGCCGTGCCATACATCGGCCCGACGGACGGAACGATCCACATGTCATCCGGGGCGAGATCGACGAGCATCTTCAAAAGGGAGTGATACTCGCTAACGGCGATGTTGTAGAGGTTGGCATTGCCCCCGTAGAGCAGCGTGCGGATGCCACCCTTGTGCATGTGCTTGATGAGCTTGTTGTTGTTGGCCTTGCTGAGGGAGAGATCCTTGTTCCGGCAGAGCGGTGGAACGGCGATGACGGAGGATTGCAGGTCGGCGAACGTGACAGGGGTGGTTTTCATGGGGCGGCGCAAAGGAGCGCAGGGCAGGACGCGTGCAAATGCTTTCCCGTTAAGTGATTGCGCCACCATCCAGGCCGCGTTTAGACGGTCTCATGACGCCCATCTTGCGCATCCATCCTGCTGACAATGCCATCGTCGCCCTCCGCGACCTCGACGCCGCCACCTCGGTGAGCCTGGAAGGCCTGTCATGGACGCTGCGCGAGAAGATCCCCGCGAAGCAAAAATTCGCCGCGAAGGATTTCGCCCTTGGCGACAGGGTCACGATGTATGGCGTGCTGGTGGGTCAGACCACGCAGGCCGTGCCCGCGGGTGCCTTGCTCCACACGGGCAACCTCAAGCATGCCAGCGCCACCTTTGCCGGAAAGCAGAGCGCCTATTCGTGGACGCCGCCGGATGTCTCGAAATGGAAGACTCGCACCTTCAATGGCTTCAAACGCCCACACGGCCCCGCTGGCACCGCGAACCACTGGGTGGTCATCCCGCTCGTTTTCTGTGAGAATCGCAACCTCGGCTTCATGCGCGAGGCACTGGTGCGGGAGCTGGGTTATGGCAAAACCTCGCCGTATGAGCGGTTCGCCCGCACGCTGGCTGATTTGCAGCGTCGCGGTGCCTCACGGGAGGAGATCGAGGCTGCGCTGCTGGAGGCGGAATCGGCGGAGAAGGCTGCGCGACTCTTCCCAAATGTCGATGGCGTGAAATTTCTCGAGCACGGCCTCGGCTGCGGTGGCACGCGGCAGGATGCACAGGCGCTTTGCCGGCTGCTGGCGGGTTACATCCACAGCCCGAACGTCTGCGGAGCCACGGTGCTCAGCCTCGGCTGCCAGCATGCTCAGGTGAGCCTTTTGGAGCAGGAAATGGCGGCGCTGTATCCGAAGCTCGAAAAGCCGTTGTTCATCTACGAGCAGCAAAAAAGCCAGTCCGAGCGTGACATGATGCAGCGGGCCATCCGCGACACCTTCCTCGGCATCGCGACGGCGAATGAGCAGACACGCGAAGCCTGCCCGCTGAGTGATCTCATCATGGCGGTGGAATGCGGCGGCAGCGATGGCTTCAGCGGCATTTCTGCGAATCCGGCCATCGGTCACACGGCGGACCTGCTCGCCGCGCTCGGCGGTGCGCCGGTGCTCAGCGAATTCCCCGAACTCTGCGGCGTGGAGCAAAGCCTGTGCGACCGCTGCGTCTCTGCGGAGCTGGCGGACAAGTTTGTGAACCTCATGCGTGCCTACGAAGGCGCTGCCCAGGCCTGCGGCAGCGGCTTTGATGCGAATCCCAGCCCTGGAAACATTCGCGACGGCCTCATCACCGATGCCATCAAATCTGCCGGAGCCGCGAAGAAAGGCGGCAATGCACCCATCGTGGATGTCACCGACTACGCGGAGCCAATCCGAAAGGGCGGCGGCCTCACGCTGTGCTGCACGCCGGGCAACGACGTCGAGTCCACCACCGCCCTCGCGGGCGCTGGATGCACGATGATCCTCTTCACCACCGGCCTCGGCACGCCCACTGGCAATCCCGTGTGCCCCACGCTGAAGCTGGCCACCAACACCACGCTCGCCAAGCGCATGCCGGACCTCATCGACTACGACTGCGGCCCCATCATCACCGGCGAAAAAACCGTCGAGCAATGCGGCGAGGAAGTCCTCGACCTCGTCATCGCCACCGCAAGCGGCGAGTACACGCCCAAAGCCGTGTCGCTAGGCCAGGATGACTTCCTGCCGTGGAAGCGCGGCGTGTCGCTCTGAGGAAGGCTTGAATATCGAATATCGAACAAGGAACTCCGAATGAAGAACCCCGGGAGGCTTCACTGTTCGGCAAAAATGAAGCTTTGGTTGTCCGCGGTCAGCCCTACCTCCAACAAGGCAGCTGCGTAGCGCAGCACCTCAGAGACGTTCATCCTACGAAGGTTGAGGTCGCATTGCTTGGTGGCTGTCAGACCTGGCTTGACGACGACCTCCACCCCTTTTCCAGCTGGATCAATCTGTTTGGATTCCCGGCTTACATAGTTCACAACGTCTTCCAACGAAGTATTCGCAAGCTCCACCTTCGGCAAAACGATCTTGTCGGCTCGCTGCTTGGCTGCCGACTTGCCTGGAAGCTCCGCGTGAATCAAGCGATCTCCGGGCGGGCTTAACACAACGGCATTGGCATGATACCTCAGTTTCAGTCCGGAGAGTTCCCCGAGGTAGCGCAAGGCATCGTGGATAGGCACGTCATGGACATCGAGCGAAAGCTTCCGCAAAGATGAAGCTGCGTTGCATTTCAGGACCAAATTGAACTGCGGCTGATGCAGTGGCGGGTCGCAAGCGGCACGCACACTGGTGACCAGATACACACAAGCCTCCTCGATGGTGGCGTCCTCAAACTGCATGGTGGGCATGTATCGGTGCCGCCAGACAGCCTCTTGGCCTTTTGCGCCCTTGGCAGCCGTTTGCGGATTGATGAACGCGTGGTCGAGAGGTGCGATCAGCACAGCGCGAGGCTCAATAACAGCCTTCACCTTGAAGGCCCCGCATCCGAGCTGAATCAGTTCTAGGAGTGAAAGATCTCGGGATGGCATCGAAAAAGTCTCCCGGCTTGTCGCCAGATTCACAAAATTGATCGACGAGACAGCGGAAGCGCCCGTTGCCCGCCGCGAGCTGAGATTTCGTAGTTCTTCGACAAAATCTATGAGTTCGATCTCGTGAAAAAACGTTTGGCTGACACGAATGCGCTCCAGTTGGCCTTCCAATCTTTCTCCTTCCGCAGCGGCGGCGATACGAACAGTCAGCCAAAGGCATGTCAGCATCAGCATTTTCATTCCACGACTATGTCAGAGCCACGAATGCCTGGGAAGATAAAATCTGCAGCTCACACCACCTCCACCACCACCGCGCTCGCGTTGTCGCGGCCGGATTCGGCGACGGCGTGTTCGACGAATGCCCGCGCGTCATTTCCAGCAAGCAGCATGTCCTCCAGGGCATGATCCCAGATGCCGTCGATGACGCCATCCGTGCAAAACAGGAAGCGATCACCGCTCTCGCAGCGCAGGCAGCCCACCTGAGGCTCCAGATACTGATGCCCGGCACCGAGGGCCTGGCTGAGCACACTTTTACGCGGGTGATTGCGGGCCTCACGCTCATTGATTCTGCCTTCGCGGCGCAGCCAGCCGACCTGCGAATGATCCTCGGTGATCTGCTTGAGCTTTCCACCCTTCGGCAGCCAGTAGATGCGACTGTCTCCCACATGCACAAAATGCATCCAGCCGGGCATGAACCATCCCAGGCTCAGCGTGGCGCCCATGCCGCGGCATTCCTCGTAGTAGCGACCCAGTTTGCCAAGTTCCTCGTGGATGCGGTGCGCCAGCTCCATGAGCACATCCCCCTGCCCTGCCTCGATCTGGTGGGCGGATTGCTTGAAGCTCTTCGGCAGCAGCCGCGTGATTTTCTCCGCCGCGATCTTGCTGGCAAACTCGCCGGACTTCGCGCCGCCCATGCCATCGCTCACCGCGAAGACGAAATCACCCGCGTCGAGCGTGCTCTCGCCGATCTTGCCAAGGTAGCGCATCTCCTTCGCGTCAAAATTCAACGCGAGGAAAGTGTCTTCGTTGTTGCTGCGCACGCGGCCGGGATGGGTCATGCCGGACCAGCGGACGTGGTTGGGTGGTTGGGGCGGGTTGGGTTCGCTCATGAAGCGGGTTTCGCAGGCGGGTCGAGGATGGTCGCCAGCTCAAAGTCAATCAGGCAGAAGCGCCCATCACTGGCGCGGTAGGTCACATTGCGGTCAAAGGGATCATCATGGCGCACGCCATACTCGGTCTCCAGATCGCCAAAGAGCTGCTTCACCTTTCCTTCGCTCAGACGTTCGACTCGGGAGCCACAGTTCGTCGTGACGAGGTAGAGCTCATCCTCTTTCGCCTCCAAAACACGCGGCACGTAGTCGCAGCCTCGCTCTTCCAGCACCCGCAGCACCTTCACCTCGTTGGCAAAGCGCTCCGCTGCATTCGGGCCGCGGAAATGCTTGTGGACACGACCGTCGTAACCGATGCGGACGAGGGCTCGCTGGGTGTTTTTGGCTTCATGCATGGGGTAATGGCAAACTTCCCGCGCCCGGCTCCGCACGCAAGGCACGAGATGTGGCGCATTTTGTCCGGCGGTGCTAGTTAGCGCTTCTCATGACCCACGGCTTCCCTCTCGAAAAATGCCGCGCCCTCATCACCGGCGCCTCCTCCGGCCTCGGGGCCGAGTTTGCGCGGCAACTGGCCCCGCATGCGGCCGAACTCATCCTCGTGGCCCGCCGCAGCGAGCTGCTCGAACAGGTCAAAAACAACCTCGCGGGTCAAAAAGCCCACGTGACCTGCTTCGTGGCCGATCTGGGCAATGATGCCGGAAGAGCCTCTCTCATGGCTTTTCTCGATCAAAATGGCCTGAAGCCCGATTTGCTCGTCAACAACGCCGGTCTCGGTGACTACGGCCCCTTCGCCACCGCCCCCACTGACAAGACCCGGCTGCAAATCGACCTCAACATCACCGCCCTCACGATGCTCACGCATGCGCTGCTGCCGAGAATGGAAGGCCGCGGCGGCGTTTTGAATGTCAGTTCGCTCGCCAGCACCCTGCCGATGCCGGAACTCGCGGTTTACGCAGCCTCGAAGAGCTATGTGACGAGCTTTTCCGAAGCCCTCGCCATCGAGCTGGCCCCCCGCGGCATCACCGTCACCTGCGTGTGCCCCGGTCCCACGCCCACGAACTTCAGCCAGACCGCGAAACGCAGCGATGGCACCGACACCAATCGCGATGGCCAGGCCCTGCTGCGCATCCCGCCCTCCCAGGTCGTCAGCGAAGCGCTCGCTGCATTGCGATCCGGGCAGCCTTGCGTGTTCCCAGGCACGGGTGTGAAGGTGGCCGGCAGCCTCTTCCGCGTCATGCCGCGTTTTCTGATGCGCTGGATTTTGCGACGCCGGATGAAAAAGACTGCCTGAGGCAAGGGTTCGCGGCAAAAAATCCTCGATTCTGGCACGGACACTGCTTTCTAGTGAAGTTTGTCGTTTTGCGGCCCAACCATCCGCAGGACGCCTTCAACCAACCCAACCAGCCGCCCAACCAACCATGACCCACCCTGCGCCTATGCGTCGCGGGCGTGGCACCACGCTGTTTTCCGCAGCGTGCGCCGCGCTTTGCTGTGCCTCCACGTCGTTGCACGCCGCCGAAACGTCCACCATCCAGAGCGGAGACACCGCCTGGCTGCTCACCTCCACCGCCCTCGTGCTCTTCATGATGATCCCCGGCCTCGCGCTCTTCTACGCGGGCCTCGTGCGTTCGAAGAACGTGCTCTCAATCTTCATGCAATGCTTCGCCCTCACTGCCGTGCTGAGCCTCGTGTGGCTCATCTGCGGCTACTCGCTGAGCTTCACGGGCGACAGCGGTTTCATCGGTGGTTTCGACAAGATGTTCCTCAAAGGCGTGACACCCGCGAGCACCTACGCAGCCTATCCGAACATCCCGGAGCACCTGTGGTTCGCCTACCAGATGATGTTCTTCCTCATCACGCCCGGGCTTTTCATCGGTGCCTTTGCCGAGCGCATGAAGTTCAGCGCCATCATGGTCTTCAGCATCCTGTGGAGCCTGCTCGTGTATGCCCCCACCTGCTGGGGCGTGTGGCACAAGATGGAGTTCTTCGGCCTGAAAAATGTGATCGACCTCGCGGGCGGCATCGTGGTGCACATCACCGCGGGTGTGGCCGCGCTCGTGGCCTGCATCATGGTGGGGCCACGCAAAGGTTTCCCCCAGCAGCAGATGATGCCGCATAACCTTCCCTTCACCGTGGCCGGTGCCGGCATGCTGTGGGTGGGCTGGTTTGGCTTCAACGGAGGCAGCCAGGTGGCCGCGAATGGCAGCGCGGCGATGACCGTGGTGGTCACCCACCTCTCCGCCTGCGCCGCCTGCGTCGTGTGGTCCGTGATCGAGAAACTCAAAGTGGGCAAGCCCAGTGCCCTCGGCATCGCCACCGGCTCCATCGCCGGTCTCGCGGCCATCACACCGGCCTCCGGCAAGGTGGGCCCGGTAGGCGCCATCTGCATCGGCAGCATCAGCGCCCTCGTGTGCTGGTTCTTCTGCGCCAAGGTGAAGCAGAAGTTCAAGTATGACGACTCGCTCGATGTCTTCGGCGTG
>JBKCXA010000939.1:0-8134 GCA_046316935.1 Prosthecobacter sp. | reverse complement strand
GTGTTCGACGATTCCTCTGAAGCGGTCCACGACAACCCCCCAGACACCCGCCAATCCGTCCGCCACGGCCGCTCCGTCGTCGTGCTTCGCACCTTCTCGAAGATCCAGGGCCTCGCCGGCACGCGTGTCGGCTATGGCATCGCCAACAAAGAGCTCATCGATGTGCTCCAGCGCACTCGCCAGCCTTTCAACCTCAACTCCATCGCCCAGGCCGGTGCGCTCGCAGGATTGCTCGACGAGGAGCATCAGGCCAAGACCAAGCGCATCACCGACGAAGGCCGCGACTACCTGCAAAAGCAGTTTGGTGAGATGGGCCTCGAATACATCCCCAGCTACGCCAACTTCGTGCTTGTGAAGGTCGGCGATGGCAACGCGGTCTTCAAAGCCATGATGGACAAGGGCGTCATCGTCCGCGCCATGGCAGCCTACAAGCTTCCCGAGTGGGTGCGCATCAGCATCGGAACCATGCCGCAGAATGAGCGCTGCATCGAGGTGCTGAAGCAGGTGCTGGGCAAGTAAGCTGCAACGCCTGCTTGTGCTCGCGAGGTTTGCGTCTTGTATGGGCGCATGGTTGCGAAATTTCCCTCTTTGCTCCGACTCTGTCCGCTGCTGCTGCTTGCCACCACACATGCGCAGGACGTGAGTCCGCCTCCACCTCCCGCCACGGTCGAGGCGGGGCTTGAGCAGGCGGTGAAATGGAAGTGGCAGGTGGAGCCGGGTGATGCGGGTGCTTGGGCCATGGCGGCAGCCACGCCACCGCCTGCGGCCCCTGCCACCGAGGTGAAGTCCGCCGAGATTCCGAAACCTGCGCCACGCACCGCACCGGAAAAAGCGCTCGATCACACGGTGGCGAAAGGCGAGACGCTCACAGTCATCGCACGGCGCTATGTCGTGACGGTTGATCACATCAAGACCTTCAACTCGCTCAAAAACGATGTCATCCGCATCGGACAGGTGATTCGCATTCCCGGCATCGAGGACATCAAGGCCATGATGCCGCCTCCACCGCCCAGAGATGAAAAGGGCGATAAGACTACGGGCATGCCCAAACCATCCACCACCGTCCAACCGCCTGTGTTGATCGCCAAGAAGCCGACACGCGCTTTGCCGGGGGCGGCATGGGGAGCTGCCGCGTTGGTGCAGACGCAGGTCTTCCTTGATCGACAAGGCTTCACCATTGGTCCGATCGACGGCACGACGGGGCCGGTTTACGACGCGGCCTTCCAAGCGCATGAAAAAGCACATCCCGGCCAGCTTTTCACGCCGGATGGTCAACCGTCGGAAGCGATGAAGGCCATTGGTGGTGCTTACACCGAGTATGAACTGCGGCCGGATGACCTGCGCTGGATCGCTCCGGTGCCGGAGGTGGCCAATCGGAAAAAAGGCGCTCCACCTCCTACAATCACGCTGACGGATCTGACTTCGCAAGGTTTCCTCGCCTACCGAAGCGGCTGGGAATTCGTCGCTGAGCGTTTTCATGCCTCCGAGGCCTTTTTGCGCCGCATCAATCCGAACATCAAATCTCCCAACGCCCCCGGCACCACCTTCCTCGTGCCGAATGTCGTGCCCTTTGAGATCGAAAACGCCCTCGCCGAGCCACTGCAGCCTGCCGCTGATCCTGCGCAGCCGGTCAAAGCCACCATCGTCGAACTCAAGCGCCTCGTGATTCGTCGCGGTGAGGAAGTCATCGCCAGCATGCCCATCTCCGTGGCACGCCCCGGACTGCGTGGGCGTGGCACTTGGAAGGTGCTCGACATCATTCCGCATCCTCGGTTCACCAGCACGGGCGATCCTGCCGCACCTTCCGCTACACCGCTCGCACTCGCTCCAGGCCCGAACAACCCCGCGGGCATCGCTTGGATCAATCTCGCCAAGGCCGCCGATCCCAATCCGCTCCCCTACGGCCTGCACGGCACCAGCATCCCCGGTTACATGATGAAGCAGGAGAGCATCGGCGGCTTCCGTCTCACCAACTGGGACCTCGCCCGCGTCATTCGTCTGCTGCCAGCAGGCACGGATCTGACATGGGAATAGTGCAGAGCCTCACTTTTCGTTCTTCCCGAAGAACATCAGGTGCTGCCAGGGCAGGCCGTCGAACTCGCGTTTCATGACGAAGCCATTGGCGTTCATCTCCTTGTGAATCTGAGCTTTGCTCATCTTATGTTCGGGCTTGATCGGCACCATCTTGTCCTCGGCGCGGAATTCAACGAGCACGAGCTGCCCGTCCGGCTTGAGGGCCTTGCGCATCGCGGCGAGCATCTCCACCGGATGGGAGAACTCGTGATACACGTCCACGAGCAAAATCAGGTCGCAGGTGTCCGCCGGCAGTTTGGGGTCGTGAAAGGCGCCGACGATAGGAACGACGTTTTTGACACCTTTGACGTCGAGGTTCTGCTTCAGCATCTCGATCATCTCCGGCTGCACATCCACCGCGTAGATCTTGCCGGCCTCACCGACCTCCTTGGCGAGCGGCAGGGTATGGAAGCCGTTGCCGCAGCCCATGTCGCAGATTGTCATGCCGGGCTTCACTTGCAGTTCCTGGCGCATGAGCGTGGGGGATTCCTCCTCCTCCCGCACGCGGCGCATCAGCCATTCCGCGCCTTTCCAGTGCATCGTCCTGGCGATCGTCCTGCCCATGTATTCGGTGAGGGCGGGAGGAGCCTCCTGAGAGATGCCAAGCTGCACGGACAGGACTAGAAAAAGAAGAAGGCGCTGCATGAGGACATTAAACGGTGATCGAGAGCTTCTTGTCACTGATATCTGACATGGCCTTTCAAAATGGGGAAGGTGTTCGCGGGGCGGTCATGAGCTTGTCGATCTCCTTGTTGCTTACCGGACGGTTCTGCAGGTCGTTCGGAAGTTCGAGCGAATCCGCCGGGTTCTCGAGCAGTGAATTTGAGCCTTCCGGACGGATGCAGCCGCGTAGCACGGCCACAAGGAGCAAAACCACGCCGCCGATCCAGAACATGCTTTTCAGAGGATTGGCGGGCTGGATCGCACTCAGTCTTCTATTCCACGGCCAGACACGAAAGCCGCCATGCCGGCCAATGGTTTCCAGGGCCAGCCGGTAGCGTGCCTGGGAGGACTCGTGATCGAGTTTTCCGCCGATGCGCTCGTGAACCAGGGTCAGACGTTGACGCTCCTCGTGAAACACCCGGCGTGCCTCGTCCTTGGGCAATTGCAAGGCTCGCAGCACGGAGCGGGTGAGTTCCACGCTCCAGGTGAATTCCGCATGGGGCTCGCTTTCGCCCGTGATCTGCGCCAGGGCCGCTTGAGCCTCGCTGGTGTTTGATCGCAAAGCGTGCCCAAATGCCGCGGCGGAGGCATTCCAGTCCCAGGTGAAGTCACGCAGACCACGGCGCAGCACCTCGGCGGCCACCTTGCCCGCCTCTGCCTGGCGGTGGAGGCGCCAGAGGGCGACGACTTGATTCGCCGCGATCCAGCCTTTGAGGTCATCGCGCTTCTCACATCCCTCCAGCCACGCGGCGGTCTCCGCATGGAGACCGGAGTTGGCGAGGGCGTAGCCGCACTTGCCATAGGTGAGGGCATGGGAGCGCATCCACTCACCGTGGGTGGCGATGAGTTCTGGCACGATCCCGGCTGCCTCGTGCAAGTCGCCGATGACATCCAGAAAGGCTGCTACCGGTTCCGTCGCGTCCGCGTCAGCACGCTCGATCCAGCGGGCAAAATGAGAGCGGACCTCCCACTGCTTGCGGTGGCAGGCTCGCCGCGTGTGCAGCGCCGCAAAGCTCATGTTGATGGTGTCATCCGCCACGGCATCCTCCAGCACCTGATCGAGCAACCGCAGGCATTTCAAAGAGGCGAGCTCCTTTTCGAAAAACGTCACGAAGTCCGGCGAGACAAGCCCTCCGCACACAACACGTAGCAACAATCCCTTCAAAGAATTACGATCCTCGTTCCTGGCCTGTAAAAGCACCTGCCAGGCGGACTTCATCGCCGCCGCATCGCCTTCAGCCGGCAGTTGCAGGGCGTTCTCCAGGCCGGCTCGATCGTTTTGCCTCCAAAGCTCGCGGCATAGCATGTCAAGCAGCCAGGGGTCGGTGGATTGCTCGCGAAAACAACCTTCCAGATACTCGGCGAGCGTGGTGCTCTCCTTCCACTGCAAGTGCGACGCGGCTTCGCGTTCCCGTCCTTCGACGAGCAGGCGTTTCACCTCGGCGTATGTGGCGTCGTCAGGCATTCAATTCATCGAGCGGAGGGCTTCACGGATGATCTTGTCGGCGCTGGAGGCTGGATCAAAGCCGGGCTGTTTCGCGATCTCGTTCACGGCCTTTTGCGCCTCGCCCTGTTTGTAGCCGAGAGAGATGAGGCCGAGCACCGCATCGCTCTGTGCCTCGCGGACGGGGTCGTGGGAGGTCTTGGCACTACGGCTGGCCTGCCAGGCATCGACGACGCCCACCTTGTCCTTGAGCTCCAAAACGATGCGCTCGGCCGTTTTGCCTCCCACGCCCTTGATGCGGGCCAGCGCCTTCACATCGCCCTGGATCACGGCGTCTTTGAAAGCGGCCACGGGCATGCCGCTGAGCACGGAGAGCGCCATTTTCGGTCCCACGCCGGAGACGCGATCCATCAGCAGGCGGAACAGGTCCCGCTCGTCCTCGGTGAGAAAGCCAAAGAGCTTGTGATCCTGCTCCGTGACGTGGTAATGCGTGAGCAGTTTCACCTCTGCGCCCGGCTGCGGCAAGCGGTCGAAGGTCGTCAGCGGGATATGGGCCAGGTAGCCCACGCCGTGGACGTCCACGGTGGCTTGGTGCGGCATGGCCTCGGCCAGGATTCCTTTCAAATAGGCGAGCATGCGCACCATGAAGCCAAGTCGTGAAGCCTGCGCAAGCCTCCGTTTGCAAAGGAAGCGTCCCACGGCTCTTTTCGGCATGCAAAACCCGCCCCAAAGCGTCGTCGAGCTTCTCCAGGCCCTCGTGCGTATCCCATCCGTGAATCCCGATGGCGATCCCGGCACCCCTCACACCGGCGAGGAGGCCTGCGCCCGCTACATCGCCAGCTTTTTGGAGCATTCCGGCGCGGAGACTTTTCTCGATGAGGTCGAACCCGGCCGTCCGAATGTCATAGGCCACTACCCCACGAAGGGCAGCAGCAAGCCGCGCCTCCTTTTCGCCCCGCACACGGATACGGTGAGTGTCGGCGGCATGACGATTGATCCTTTTGGTGGCGAGCTCCGAGATGGCAAAATCTGGGGGCGGGGTGCCTCCGACACCAAAGGCTCCGCCGCAGCCATGCTGTGGGCGCTTCATGAGCTTCGTGACGAACTCCCCGCGCTGCCCGTCGAGGTGCATTTCGTTGGCTTCATGTCGGAAGAGAGCGCCCAGCTCGGCTCGCAACACTTTGCGAGGCATCACGGTCGCTACGATCTCGCCCTCATCGGCGAGCCTACCTCGCTGAAGACGGTGTTTCGTCACAAAGGCTGCCTGTGGGCCGATATTCATACCACCGGCGTCGCCGTGCATGGAGCCACACCGGAGCTGGGCGTGAATGCCATCGTGAAGATGAGTCACCTCGTGCAAGCCCTCGACACCGAGTTTCGCGATCTGTTGGCGGAGGTTGGTGGAGCCGATGAATGGCTCGGCGTGAGCACCATCAATCTCGGCATGATCCACGGCGGCACCCGAAGCAACATCGTCGCCGATGCCTGCAAGCTTCGCGTGGACATCCGCACCACGCCCGGCCTCGCGAAGGCGGGCGGTGCGATGAAGCTGCTGAGCGAATTTGTGGCTCGTCACGATGCCACCGCGCACGTCACCGCGGCCAGTGAGGCCTTTTGCCTCGACACCGATCCCGCGAATACCTTTATCCAAAAGCTCATCGCCGCTGGCGGTGACCTCACGGGTGCGCCTTGGTTCTGCGATGCCGCCTTTCTCGCCGCCGCCGGCACGCCTGCCATCGCCATCGGCCCCGGCAGCATCGCCCAGGCCCACACGAAGGACGAATACATCGACGTGAAGGATCTCGAGGACGGCGTGGCGTTCTTTAAACGGTTCCTGCAGAGTTTGGCCGCGTGAGATCTCACTGCGGCAGCGGCGGTGGTGTCCCGGCTTTCGGCTTGGTTTCGCTGCGCTTCCAAATTTGACCGGCACTGAGCTGCTTCGCTGCCCACGGCAACCAGCGCAGGACGCGGGAGGCGAGCCAGAGGGCCCAGGCGAGCATCAGAGCCCGATAAACCCAGATGGAGACGGACACGACGACGGGGCGGGGCAGGGCACCATCGGCGGTGCGATCTTGGAACCATTGCAGCATGTCGGTGGTGGAGCCGTAGCCGGTGACGAACATCTCCGGCTTGCCGAGCAAGCCCTGGTGAACCACCGCGAGCATGCAGAGCAGCGCGATGAGTGAGGCTCCGGCGAGGATGATCTGCATCACGTTGAAGACGCCGGCCGGTTTGATGGCGGAGGGCGCGGAGCCTCGCCAGGCGATGACGAAGAACCACAGCACGACGGCCGCGCCGATGAAAAGCGGGAGCTGCATGAAGCCGAGCATGAGCAGCGCCCATTCGTAACCTTTCAGCGGCGAGAGTTGGATCTTCGCGAGGATGTAGCCGAGCAAAACAGCCGCCACAGAGAGTCCCCAGAAGCGCACTGCGGGACCGCGCATCGGTCCGCTGGCCCAAAGAAGCCAGCGTGAGGCGGGCATGTGGACGGTGGTGGTGATGTTCGAGGCCATCACGGGCAGCGTGACGGCATCGGTGGGCATTTTGAATGCAAGCGCACTGGGCGTTTTCCAGTCGATGAAGACTTCTTGATCGCCGGGGCGCACGGGAAGAATCACCGAGTTGCCTTCGCGGCGCACAGGCAGCTCCTGGCCGCGCACGCGGAGGGCGCTGATGGAGGCTTCCGCAGGTAGTTCGAGTCGGAAATCCTCACCGAGGCTGGCCTGCACCTGCATCGTGAGTTGCGTGCTGTGCTGGCGATCGCCGAGACGAGTGATCTGGCGTGCTTGATGGATGGTGGTGGTGGCTCCTTGAACGGCCTCGGGGCGCGAGACGGTGAGTTTCACGCTCTCGCCGGGCCATGGGGTCCAAACGGGCACGAGTTGAGTTTGGGAAGTTTCATAGACGGGCGCGAGGCCTTCGTGATGCACATTCCAAACGGGTGAGGCAGTGAGCATCCAGCGCTCCACCCAGCTTTCACTGGCCTCGGCTATCAACGTGAGATCAGGCACAGGCGCGAGTTCGCTCTCCCAACTGACTTCTTCATCGCTGGCACCGAAGCGCACCTCGATGCGGCCTTTATCCGCGTTCATGCCGGCGCTCATCACCCGCTCGGCGGCGAGCAAGGGCACGCTGAGGGAGATGGCTTTGCCGGTGGGCGAGAGGCGTTTCACCTTCGTGCGAACCTGCCAGATGAGGCCGAGTTCGAGCTCACGCTCGATGCGCACGACGGGGAAAAAGTCTTTTTGGTCGTAAGCGGCTTCGGCGCTGGCGCTGCGGTTTTGCTCAACGAAGAAAACCTGGTCCTCCGGCACGCCGTTGGGCTTCATGCCGGTGACGGTCCAGCCTGCGGCATCGATGTGGACCTGTCGCGGCTTCAAGAGGAAGCTCCACTGCCATTCCGCGCCCGGTGGGATGAGGCCGGTGATCTTGATGGTTTGCACGCCGGGCGTGGCGAGCACCCAAAGGTAGCCCTCATGTCGTAGCGTGACGGCCTCGCCGACAGTGAGCGGACTCCACGAAGGCAGTTTGCCCGGCAGAGGCACGGCGACGATCTCGCTGGCGTGAATCTCGATTTCCATCTCCAGGCGATGCCCTTGCAGCTTGAGGCGCACTTGAGGGATTTCGGCACGTTGCGGGTCCTGAGGACGCAGCGAGAGGACTCGCTCACGGAGTTCATCGAGCATCTCTTTGGATGGAATTTGGGCGCTGGCATGGCTGGTGAGTAAAAGGAAGACCAGTGTGGTTGCGAGGCGGAGGCCGAGGGATGGCCCCTCACCCCGCCCCTCTCCCCGGAAGGTGGCCGAGGTATTTTCCATGCCTTGCGCCGGGGCGAGGGAGAACTCTGACTCCCTCTCCCCGAGGCTGCGGGTTGCTTGCGGCATGGGTTCGCTTTCGGGGAGAGGGCTGGGGTGAGGGGCCGTTCCATCCCGACCTTTGCTTCCAGGCCATTTT
>JBKCXA010000938.1:0-2781 GCA_046316935.1 Prosthecobacter sp. | reverse complement strand
TCCAGACATGGTCGCCGGGATCGATGATGGTGACACGGCTGCTGTTCGCCACCGCGCCGGGGGCAAAGGTGATCGAGGAACCTGCCGGAAGCTGTGCCTGAGCCACCGTGGCGACGGAAAGGGCAAGGAGGAGGTGAAGACGGGATTTCATGGGAGGGATGCTGGTTACTCCCGAGTTAGTCCCACGAGGATAAACAGCCCTGAGGGCCGAAGATGAATAAGAAGTTATTTTTGCGACTTTGGCCGCACTCGTCGGACGAGTCTGACTGTTCTGACAGGTCGGGAGGTGAGCCGCAAGCACTTACCAAAGTCCGCTTGGAGTCGCACCGACAATAGCCAGATTCGATCTGATGCATCACGACGCTCCACCCATCTATGAAGACGTCTTCACTTACCGGCGTCCAGGCATGCTTGTTCTTGGTCTGGCATTTCTGGTGATCGGCGGTGGACTCAGCGTGTGGTTCACCCTGCTGGAACTGGATACGTCCCTGCCTCCACGACAGCGTCCGGGATTCGTTGTCCCCGGATTCTGCGGACTCTTCGTACTTGGCGGTGCAGGCTTTCTGGTCCGGTTCCTAGCCGACACGGTCTTACGTATCCGAATCGACGCCAATGGCGTGGCTTATGTTCGCCGCGTTTACCCTTGGGCAAAGATTCAATCGCTGCATGGGCGTGTGGAGGCGACACCGATCCAGCTCGTGCTGCAACGCCGAGGATGGCTGCCGCTTGATACCTTTCTTTCGACCGATGACGGGCTGACCGACGCTGATTATGAAAACCTGATGCGCGAGCTGGAGAAGGAAGTGGCACCACGCTTTCCCCATCTCAGCTTCTGGCCGAAGTGACCTGTTCGACGATTTTTCGTGTTGGAGCCGGAAGTCACTTTTCATGCGCTGACAGGATCAAACCCACACTATCCGAACTCATCAAGCTGCTGCTCAGCGAACCAATCGCGAGCGGGTCGCCTTCCAGCATCGCTGCCGTTGGCCGCACGGCTTCACCTCCTCTCTAATCCTTGCTCGACGAAGCTCTTTCGCATCCGGACAAACGCATTCCGCTTCCCCCAACGGGGTCGTGCATAAATGTCCAAAGGCTGTCAAACATGCGCCAGCGTAAGGACCATCTCGCAGAGCGAGCCTCTTCGATGCTGTCCCTTCAAGCATGTCGCTGGTGAATCACGCATTTGAAGGCTCCGCCTGCGCCGTCCGCTTCGCCGATGCCCGCCCATTCGACGAGGGTTTGATAGCTCAACTCCTCCCAACCCAACTCGCGGCACCAGGCGCGATAGTCGGTGAAATTGATGTCCGCCGTCAAATCCATGCGGCCGGGGCTTTGAAGCAGCTCCGGCCAGTAAAGCCGCTGATGCATCAAGTAGCCGCGCAAGGTGCCGCCGGGCCTGCGGTGATACAGGGCGGGGAATTCATCGCCATAGTCGATGGTGAGCATCTGGCCGCGTTTCCAGCCTTTGAAGCCGTTTCGCAGCCACTCGCGGATGCTGGGATGGATTTCGCAGCGCTGACCTTCGGCAAAGCTCTCGCAGCGCAACGCGGAGAAAGGCTGCGCATCGAGTGCGAGCGGTCGCAACGTCTCCGGCACCCACACCTCATGCCATCGTCCACCACGCCACTCGATCAACGTGGCCGGAAAGGCATCGAGAAGCTCGTTGTGATAAATCCACGCGTCACCACCCGTCGCCGAGAGCGCGGATTCGATCGTCTCATGCCACGTCACGCCTTTGAGGCGCTTCTGCTGCTGCTCACGCAGCACCGGCGAGGTCTCCACAATGTGAAACCGCATCCGCCAACGCTTCAGCAGACCGAGCGACCGCTGCACCTGCTCCATGAGCTGTCCATTGCCCGCACCGATCTCGATCACATTCCGCGCTCCCTTCAACCACGCCGCGATGCGTTTCCCCAGCGCCGGCGACAGCGTCGCCGACGTGCTGAAGTCCCCGCGAGCACCGACGGTCTTGATGTTCCGCGTGTAGTAGCCGCGCTGCGGATCAAACAGCGCACGCGCCATGAAGCTGGAAAACGGTTCGGGGGTCATTTCGCACTCTCCACCTTCGGCAGCAGCTTCGCCACCACCCAGAGCAAACCACCGACGACCAGCACCAGCTCCGCCCACAGCAACGGACTGCCGCTGTGAGACTCCGCCTGAGGCTTCACCGCCTCAAGCACCTGCACATCACCGAGCTGCGTGGCCACATGCGCGGCTTTTTCAAAGCGAGACTGCACAAGCTGGATGTCATACTGCGGCGCGACGGCGTTCGGATTGCCGTAGAGCAGGTGAAGCGGCCTCGCGCCGCCGTTTGCCTCGAAAAGCAGGCTCACGACCGGCTTTTCCCACTGTGCGGAGCTGAGTTGCAACGCGGGATTGTCGCCGTTGTCGGTTTCGAGCAGGATTTCATCGCCGCGCGGCCTTTGCGTGAGTTCGAGACGGATTTCCGGCTGCGCCGCATCCGGCGTGCTCTTCCAAAAAACGTAGCCGAGCTGGCGCTGCACCATGCGGCCCGTGCGGCGGTCTTCTTCCATCTCATAAGCCGTCAGCGACCTCTCAAACAACATGGAGCTCGTCTTGAGCCGCAGCGCCTTCACCGGCAAACCGGCCATCGGCAGCGTAAAGCGCCAGCGCGAGGTCTTCGGCCGTTGTGCATCGGGAAACGCCGCGAGATCCGCTGCCGCGAGAGTCGTCTCGATCTTGTTCTGCATCAAATGCCGCACCAGCACGCCACCACCTGCGATGACACGCAGATCGCTCGATGAAGCCGACGCATGCGTG
>JBKCXA010000937.1:0-4083 GCA_046316935.1 Prosthecobacter sp. | reverse complement strand
TCACATAAGTGCCCTTGTCCTCCTGCGTGCGCTCATTGCCGCGGAACATCGACGGCACGCCGTAACGTTCGTGCGTATAGTAATCGATGCCGTTGTTTCCGTGGCCGTAAAAGAAATCAAATCCGCGCTGCAGCGGCAGGTAGCGTTTCGCCTGTCCCATGTCCCACTTGCCCACGCAGCCGGTCGCGTAACCGGCCTTCTTGAGCATGTCGCCGATCGTCACCTCGCGCACATCCAGGCCGAGCGTCATTTCTGGGGACACGGCATACTCCTCCGGCGAGAACTGGTAGCCGTAGTTCACCATGTCATTGCGCACCATGTCGTAGAGCCCGTTGCGCTGCGGATAGCGTCCCGTGAGCACGCTGCCACGCGATGGCGTGCAGGCGGGCCAGGTCACATAAAAACTCGTCGCACGCACACCCTCGGCGGCCAGCTTGTCGAGATTCGGTGTGATGAGCGGCTTCGTGCCGATGCAGCCGAGATCGGGATAGCCCTGGTCATCGCTGATGATCAAAACGACATTCGGCTGCGCACCCAAGCACGCAGCCGAAAGCAGGAATAGCAGAAACAGGACTCGCATGGCCGTCTGAACGGCGGCACGCGGCGCTTTACTTCACCTTGAAGAGCTCCACGTCGAAAATGAGCGCCTCGTTCGGGCCGATGTCACGACCGGCACCGCGAGGGCCGTAGGCGAGACGTGACGGGATGTAGAAGCGGAATTTGGAACCTTCCTTCATGAGCTGCACGCCTTCCGTCCAGCCGGCGATGACGCGATTCAGCGGGAATTCGATGGTTTCGCCGCGCTTGTAGCTGCTGTCGAAGACCTTGCCGTCGATCAGCGTGCCTTCGTAGTGCACTTCCACGGTGTCCGTGGCCTTCGGGCTCTTGCCGGTGCCTTCAGTGATGACTTTATATTGGAGGCCGGAGGCCGTGACTTTCACGCCTTCCTTCTTGGCGTTGTCTTCGAGGAATTTTTCACCTTTGGCGAGTGCGATGTCGGACATGATGGGATGAGGGTGGGGGTTGGTTAAGAGGCGCGGAGACTAGCGGCTTCACGCCATCTGGCAAGTCCGGCCGCCATCCACCTGATGCACGATCCCGCTCAGCGCGTCCTTCTCCGCCCAGTCGAGATTGGTCGTCGTGATGATCTGGGTATCTTGCGAGCAAACGGATTCCCAAAAACAGAAAAGACGGGCTTGCCTCCGCCCGGAGGCGGCGGCAAATTTAGCGCATGATCGTCCACTTCGCTTGCAAGGACACCGCAACGATTTTCGAGGGAACTGCTGTGAAGCGGCTGCCCAAAGACTTGCAGATCGTCGCTTCGCGCAAACTGCAGGCTATTCACGTCGCAACATGCATTGCCGATCTCCAGTCCATCCCCGGACTGCGCTGCAAAAAGCTCGCTGGAAAGCTCAAGGACTTCTGGAGCATTCGCGTGAATGATCAGTGGCGCATCATTTTCACATGGACTGAACCACCGCCTGAAGCCCTTAACGTACAACTCACGGACTACCACTAAACCGCCTCCATATGAAAACACGAACCCAAACCAAACAAAACCTGCTGCCGCTCACCCATCCCGGCGAGTTATTGCTGCTCGAATTCCTCGAACCTGCGGGCATCAGCCAGTCCCGGCTTGCGCAGGCTTCAGGAATTAGCGTCAGCCGGATCAATGACCTCATCAAAGGCCGCCGGGGCATCACGCCTGACACCGCCATCCGGCTTGGGGCAGCTCTCGGAATTAGCGCCGAGTTTTGGCTCAATCTCCAGCATGATTACGACATGCGCCTCGCCCGCCGTGAACGCAGCTCCGAATACGACTCCATCCAGCGCATGCCTGAACTGCAAGCCGCAGCCTGATCGTCACACAGTCATGCCAAACGCGGGGTGCGTCACCGCATGCACCACCCCGCTCAGCGCATCCTTCTCCGCCCAGTCGAGGTTCGTCGTGGTGATGATCTTCTGCGTGCCGTTGGGCAGCAGACTCAGCAGCGCACGGCGACGATGCGCATCCAGCTCGCCGAAGACATCGTCGATGAGCATCAGCGGAGCCTCGCCGCGTGATTTCTCCAGCACATGCGCCTGGGCGAGCTTCATGGAGAGCGCAAACGACCGCTGCTGGCCCTCGCTGGCATACGTCGTCGCATCACGATCATTCAAAAACATGGCGATGTCATCCCGGTGCGGCCCAAAGGCCGTCGAGCGAGACTTGGACTCCTCCTCGCGTGCCGCGGCCAGCAGCTCGAACAATGTCCCTTCATGCCTCATGAACTCAATCCGGGTCGTTTCGCTTCCTTCGCTCAAATGCGCATGCGCAGCGGACGCCTGCGGATTCAGCGCCTCGCACAATTCCGCCCGTCTTTGCCACAAAACCTGCGCAAAGCCGTCCATCACCCGCGCAAAGGCATCCGCCTGTTTCCAGGCGATCACGGCATCCCGCTTCAAAACGTAGTTCCGGCCTCGCAAAGCCCGTTCATAGCCGCGCAGGGCATGCAGGTAGTCTGGAAACATCTGACTGGCCGCGAAATCCAAAAACCGCCGCCGATGCTCCGCGCCACCGCGCAGCAGATTCATGTCCCGGTGGTCCATCCACACCACCAAACCGGCCGCCGCGAGGTAATCCGCCGATTTGCCGCACGTCACGCCATCCAGCGCCAGACGTCGCGAGGTGGCGTTTTGAGCGTAGCGCATCCGTTTCCCGCTCCAAACGGCCTCCACGAGGCATGTCGCGGCCTCAAAGCGCACCAGCTCGCTCCGGTTCGTCGTCCTCGGCGATTGCAGCCGCATCAGCACCCAGGCCGCCTCGATGAGCGAGGTCTTCCCCTGCGCATTCCGCCCCACCAGCAGCGTCACATCCGGGTGCAGCTCCACCTTCGCCTCGGCGAAGCAGCGGAAATCACGCACAAACAGATCGGTAAGCATGCAGCGCGGACCAGAGAGCAAACAGCCCCGAGCCGCAACCCTGCGCAGGCATTTTCTGGCCTCTCCGCTTGATTTGAAGGCCTGCGCACGGATGAATCGCGCCCCATGTCCACCTTCCGCACCGTCAAAGGCTTCCGCGACTTCTTCCCCGAAGAATGCGCGCTGCGTAACTACATCGCCGAAACCTGGCGCGTCGTCGCACGCCGTTATGGCTTCGTCGAGTATGAGGCGCCCGTCGTCGAGAGCACCGATCTCTTCCGCAAGAAAAGCGGCAACGAAATCACCGCGCAGCTCTTCTGCTTCCGCGACAAGGCCGACCGCGAGATAACGCTGCGCCCCGAAGTGACGCCCTCGCTCGCCCGCATGGCCACAGCACGCCAGCGCGACTTCAAGAAGCCCATCAAGTGGTTCCAAATCGGCCCCTGCTTCCGCTATGAAGAACCGCAGGAAGGCCGCGGCCGCGAGTTCATCCAGTTCAATGCCGACGTGCTTGGCGACAGCGGCCCCGCCACCGCCGCGGAACTCATCGCACTGGCCATCGACACCATGCGCGAGTTCGGCGTCAGCGCCGACGACTTCGTCATCCGCCTCAGCAACCGCGAGATCTGGAACGGCTTCCTCGCCGAGAAAAACATCGCCGCCGAGCACATCAACACCTTCCTCGCCATCATCGACAAGATCGAGCGTAACAAGCCCGAGGAGACTGAGAAAAATCTCGCCGCGCTCGGCCTCAGCACCGAAGCCGTGCGCGAGTTCATGACCTCCACGGACGAGAACCACCCCGCCTTCGCTGATTTGAAGGCCAACCTCACCGCCCGCGGCCTCTGGCAGCACGTCCGCATCGACGCCACCATCGTGCGCGGCCTCGCCTATTACACCGGCGTCGTCTTCGAGGTCTTCGATCTCAAACACGGCCTCCGCGCCCTCGCCGGCGGCGGCACCTACGACAAGCTCTGCGCTCTCATCAGCGATGGAAACGTCGATATGCCCGCCGCAGGCTTCGCCATGGGCGATGTCGTGCTCGGCATCCTGCTCAAACGCACGCCCGGTGCTCAAATCAAGCTCACCAGCGCCCTGCTCGCCGCCAGCAGCATCGACGCCTTTGTCGTCATCGCCGATGAAGCCCAGCGCCCCCACGCCCTCGCCGCCATCCAGCAGCTC
>JBKCXA010000936.1:0-2989 GCA_046316935.1 Prosthecobacter sp. | reverse complement strand
TTGGAGGCCTCTTTGATCTCGAAAACGCCCATCGGGCCGTTCCAGATGACGGTCTTCGCCTTGGAAATTTCTTCCGCGAAGAGTTTTACCGATTCAGGGCCGATATCGACGCCTTCCCAGCCATCCGGGATGTTTTCGTTCACGCCGGTGTACTTCGTCGCGCCGAGCTTTTTGGCGTCGAAATCGAAGGCGTCGGTGATCATCGCATCGACGGGGATGAGGATCTTCACGCCACGCTCCTTGGCTTTGTCGAGAGCGGCCTGGGCGATGGGTTCCCACTCGGGTTTGTAGAGGCTTTTGCCGATGGAGATGCCCTGCACGATCTTGCGGAAGGTGTAGGCCATGCCGCCGCCGATGATGATGGTGTTCGCCTTTTCGAGCAGGCGGTTGATCACGCCGATTTTGTCGCTGACCTTCGCGCCGCCGAGGATGACGACGAACGGACGATCCGGCGTTTCGAGCTCGTCATTGAGCCAGGTGAGCTCTTTTTCCATCAACAGGCCGGAAACGGCCGGGAGGTAGTCCGCGATGCCTGCCGTGGAGCTGTGGGCGCGATGCGCGGAGCCGAAGGCGTCGTTCACGAAGATCTCCGCGAGGTCCGCCATGCCCTTCGCGAGCGTGGCGTCGTTCTTTTCCTCACCGGCGTGGAAACGGGTGTTTTCGAGCAAAAGCACGTCGCCATTGCCCAGCGCGAGCGCCTTGGCCTTCGCCTCGTCGCCGACGCAATCGCTCGCAAAGGCCACCGGCTTGCCGATCAGGGCGCTGAGCGCCGGAGCGACGGGAGCGAGGCTCTGTTTCGGATCACGCTGACCCTTCGGACGGCCGAGATGGCTGGCCAATAGGATGCGGGCGCCCTTTTCGATCAGGAACTTGATCGTCGGCAGCGTCTCCTGGATGCGCGTGGCGTCCGTGATGACCATCTGGCCGTCCTTTTCCTCCAGCGGCACATTGAAATCGACGCGCACAAAGACGCGTTTTCCGGCGAGGTCGAGGTCACGAATGGTCTGCTTGGGCATGGCTTTTTGGGGGTGAGGGGCGCTATCCATCGCAAGTTTCGCGCCATGCGCAAGGGCGCAATAGGGCCTCGGTTTGGTGTTGCGACGCTGAGTTCTCCGCCTGCCCTCAGACAGTGCTCCCAGACAGAGCGGAGAAACGATCCGTAGCCCCCTTTAGATCGCGAAAGGCAGCCGCCGAAGTCTCACCCGGTGCCCCGAAATGGTGAGCAAAGCCCCGGCCGCAAGATCCGACTCGGCGAGAGCCAGGGCCGCGCAAACATGGTCGCGGGCAGTCGCGTCGAATTCATTGTCCATGCGTAGCAGCACGACGCTGGGGCCGCTGTCTTTGGTTGCATACAGCAACTGCGGGAAATCCAAGTCCTGAGTCAGCACCACATGCTGGTTTTGCCTCGCCCAGCGCATCAGTTCCGTGTCTGGCGCGTTGCATGGCCCCACGTTGGCCCAGTGTTTCGCTTCCCAGCCATGTGAGGCCAGCAGAGGAACCCAGTCAGGGCTCAGATTCATATCCACCAGCAGCCTCATGCCGCTGACAGCGCCAGTTCTTCATCATCCACTCGCAAAGCCGCATACCCCAGGCAGGCATCAATGTCCGCTGGCTCCAGATACGGATAAGCCTCCAAAATCTGCGGCACCGTGCGCTGGTTGGCGAGCTGACGAAGCACATTCGCCACGGTGACGCGCATGCCGCGAATGCAGGGCTTTCCTGACATGACGGCGGGATCAAGGGTGATGCGTTCCAGATTCATGCAGCCGAAGTTAAACACCGCCGCGCCTTTTGCAACGTCGTGCTCCATGCTCTCCGAATGCCCGTCCGAGCCTCGCAACAGCCTCATCGCAGCCTTCGTAGTCATGGGATGAGGCCCCTTCTTCTACTCAGCCTGCTTGTTTCGTCTTTAGCACTCGCCGCGCCGCCGGAGCCGACGTTGACACCCACGCTCCGCGCGGTCGATTTGAGCCTCGGGGAGGCCGTGGAGGTCACTTTGGCCGATCAAAGCATCGCGAAGGTCAAACTGCTGAAACTCGACGAAAAGACCGACTCGATGGCCAAGGCCGTCCGTGAGGCCAACGTGCTTGTCGAGGTCAATGGCGAGCAAAAGTGGCTCACGAGCGCGAACTACAACCTCCCGCAACTCGTCGGGGGCGTGCAGATCGACTGCCCCATCACCCGCGGCTTCAACGCGAACAGCGGCGAGGACTCCTGGGGCCTCGAAAAGGATGCGCGGCTGCGTCTTTGGCCGAAAAACGCCCCGTGGATTGAGCCGGGCACCTTTGTCTATCCGCTCAAACAACGCTGGTTCGCCACCTCCACGCAGTTTTCCAACGAACCGACCTACGTCGATGGCGGCGACAAGCCGGACCGGAAGAAAATCTACTATCACACCGACCTCGACTTCGGCGGATGCGAAGGCCTCACTGACGTCATCGCGGCCACCGATGGCCTCGTCGTCAGTGTTTCGGAGAAGACGCTGCCCGGTTACTCGCTTACGCCCGTGCGTCCGCGATACGACGTGGTCTATCTGCTCGATGAACGCGGCTGGTATTATCGCTACAGCCACCTGCACACGATTGATCCCGCCATTCAAATGGGCACACGCATAAAGATGGGCCAGCGTATCGGCCTGCTCGGCAAAGAAGGCGCTAGCGGTGGCTGGACGCATCTGCACTTCGGCATCAAAAGCCGCCAACCCTCCGGCAAATGGGGCACGCAGGAGGCCTATGCCTTCGCGTGGCAGGCCTACCAACGCGAGCACAAGCCCGGCATCATCGCCGTCGCCCGTCCGCATCATTTCATCCGCGTTGGCGAAACGATCACGCTCGACGCGTCGAAGTCCTGGGCCGCCTCCAGCATCAAATCCTACCACTGGACGTTCACCGACGGCCAAACCGCTTCCGGCGCGAAAATCGAGCGCACCTACACCAAACCGGGTGCCTACAGCGAGATCCTCCAAGTCACCGACACCGCTGGAAACGTC
>JBKCXA010000935.1:0-3879 GCA_046316935.1 Prosthecobacter sp. | reverse complement strand
TCCGTGACCGGATGCCGCCGGGTGCGATGAAGCTCGCCTTGTCGGCCGAGTGGTATGACTTCCGTTGTCATCACTGCCCGCACGACGCGTGGCTCGAAGAGTTCAAAATCACCGAGAGCGAGGCCACAACCGGCCAAGAGCGGAGCAATTCCGCGGAACTGAGGCTTTTGGGCGCTTACCACGATGGCATGCTTGTTTTGCATTACCCTCGGTTGATGAGCTTCAGCGTCCAAGCACCCGCTCTAAGCGGTGGCATGGGAGACTGGCGTTATGACGAGTTCAGGCTCTCCGCGAATGGAAACCTGCTGCACGAGATCGAATGGGCCTCAGGCGCAAGATGGCTCATCGAAGCTGACGACATCGAATTCAAATGGCAGCCGTTCCAAGCTGAACCCGCTTAAGCCATGCGCATCCTCTTTCTCTGCTCCCGCAACCACTGGCGCAGCCCGAAGGTGAATTCCTTGCTTGTGCGGAAATAGCCTGTGGCCTAACCTTCGCCAAATGAGCCAGCCCCTCACCATCCGCATTCCGGCCGACCTCTCCACGTGGATTGCCAGCGAGGCAAAACGCGCTGGCGTTTCGCCGGGGAAGATTGTGCGGGATCAGTTGGCGAAGGCCAAAGCTGAGAAGAGCAGCAAACCATTCATGCAGCTCGCCGGTCGCATCAAAGGGCCGAAGAATCTCAGCCAGCGCAAGGGCTACTCCAAGGCATGAAGGCCATTGCAGACACAGGCTTCCTCGTGGCTTTCGCCAACCGGGGTGACAAACACCATGCCTGGGCCGTCGCGGTGGCCGAAAACATCACCGAGCCTTTGCTAACGTGTGAGGCGGTCTTGTCCGAAACTACATTTCACCTTGGTGACGCCGTTTTGGTGCTCGAGATGATCGAGCAAGGGCTCATCAAGCTTGCCTTCGATGCGAAGGAGCATCTACCACAGCTCAATGACCTCGCCGTCCGATACTCCGACCGTTCTCCTGATTTTGCGGACCTGTGCCTTGTTCGCATGAGCGAGCTCCATTCAAAGCATTCGGT
The DNA here is from genome assembly GCA_046316935.1 of Prosthecobacter sp. Classification (GTDB taxonomy): domain Bacteria; phylum Verrucomicrobiota; class Verrucomicrobiia; order Verrucomicrobiales; family Verrucomicrobiaceae; genus Prosthecobacter. The sequence goes on along the minus strand of JBKCXA010000935.1, from coordinate 2,846 downwards.
GATCACCGTGGATGGAGATTTTCGGGTGTATCGGCGGAACAAGCGGGAGCTCATTCCGCTGATCTGTCCGAAAGGTATATGAAGCTCCTCTTCCTCTGCTCTCGCAACCATTGGCGCAGCCCGACGGCGGAGGCGGTGTATCAAAATGATCCGCGGGTGGAGGTGTGCAGCGCCGGGGTGAGTGCCTCGGCGAGGCGGCGGGTGTCGGAGAAGCTGCTGCGCTGGGCGGATCTCGTGCTGGTGATGGAGTCGGCGCACAAACGGAAGCTGTGGGAAGATTTCCCGGAGGTGTTTCACGACCTGCGCATCGAGGTGCTCGATATCCCCGATGACTACGAATTCATGGACCCAGCACTCATCGAGCTGATCCAAACGAGCGTGGAGCCGCTGCTCGAAGAGTCTTGAGCGTCACTGGCGTCAATCAGGTCAACAAGGTCACCTCAAAAATGCGGCGCGGACACGGTGCCGTCCTCGATCTCCTGCTTCTTCTTCCGCACGATCGTGTCCGCGATCTCCCGCACCATCTCCTCGATGAGCAGCCGCAGGTGGCTACCCTGCCGATAATCCGCCGGGGCGATGTGTTTCACGCGGTCGGCCAGCCCGGTGAGTTGGAAGCACTTGCGGAAGCTGGAGCGGCTGGGCTCGTCGGGATTGTACACGGCAATGGCATTGCCGCCGTAGCGCTTCATCAGCGTGAAGCAGGGCACGTCGGTGGGGCCATCGCCCACATAGATCATGTTTTGGAAGGGAATCGGGCGCAGCTCGGGGGCCATGTGGTCGTTCACGTCCTCGTGCGGCTCGAGCATGCCTTTGTTGATGCGGAAGATGTACTGCGTCTTCGTCGTGTGGCTGATGACACGCTTCGGGAAGGTGATGCGGCCGTTTTTGTCCTCGCCGAACTCGCAGCCGAAAATGCGCGTGTTGTAAGGTGCCAGCGACGTGCCCTCGAGCAGGGCCGTCAGGCCGCTGGAGACGATGTAGTGCTCGATCTTCACGCCGAGCAGGCGGTGCTGGTCATTGAGCACGTTATCGAGTTCCGAAAAGATCTCCGGCACGCCTTTGTAAAAGCGCAGCTTGGCACCGAGCTGGCGCAGGTCCTCGTTCGTGGGGCGGTCCATGTCGAGGTAGTCGAGCATGCATTTCAGGTAGGCCAGCTCGCCGTCGTAGCCTTCCTGGTCCACCAGCTCGCGGCTGCGCTTCCAGAACTGCGTCGGATTGATGCCGAAGTGCGGGAAGAGCGTCTCGTCCTGCATGTAAGTCGGGCTCAGCGTCTGGTCGTAATCGTAGATGATGCCGATGGTGGTTTGTTGGGAGGCCATGACGAGAGTCCTGATTTTAGATTTTTGCTTCCTGATTCAAAAGCACCTGGAGTGCGCCCTGGAGGTTCGGATGGGCGAAAGTGTAGCCTGAATCGGTGGCGACGCGAGGATTCACTCGCTGGCTGCCCAGCAGCATCTCATCGGCCATGCCACGCAGCAGCAGGCGCATGGCAAAGGCGGGTGCGTGGACGAAAGCGGGCCGGTGGAGGGCCTGCGCGAGTGTTTGAGTGAATTCCGCATTCGTCACGGCCTGCGGTGCGGTGAGATTGATCGGCCCGCGGATGCCGTCGTGCTCCACCGCTCGCAAAATCAGGCTCGCAGCATCCTCCACATGGATCCACGGCATCCACTGGCGACCGCTTCCCAGCCGTCCGCCGAGCCCGAAGCCAAACACCCGCTTTAACAAAGGAAACGCCCCGCCATCCGGCCCCAACACCATGCCCGTGCGCAGCATCACCACTCTAATGCCGAGACTCTCCGCCTCCTTCGCGGCCTTTTCCCACTCCACGCATAGCTCCGCGAGAAAACCCGCACCTGATGGCGAGCTCTCATCGAGCAGGTCATCACCGCGATCCCCATAAAAACCGGCTCCCGAGGCACACACGAGCACCCGCGGCCGGTTCTCCGCATTCCATGTGCCGAGATGCCTCACGATGCCCAGCGTAAACTCCACGCGGCTCTTCCAGATGCGTTCGCGCTTCGTTTTCGTCCACAGCCCCATCAGCGATTCACCCGCCAGATGCACCAGCGCATCCAAGCGTGTCTCCGGCAGCTCATGTGGTGACGCCTTCGGCTGCGTGAGCGTTTGCGATGCCAGCAGCACCGGCAGCCCGAGCTGGCTCCGCGAGTAAGCCACCAGCTCATGCCCTCCGCCTTGAGCCTGCCGGATGACATGCCTGCCGAGAAACCCCGTCGCTCCTGTGATGCCGATGCGCATGATGGCGTGATTCGATGCGGATGCCCAGTCTTTCAAGGAGTGGCTGCTTCACAATCAGTCCCGCCACCGATGCATGCCAAGTTTCAGAGGCGGGCCGCCCTCACTTCAGCACCGGCGCCGTCTGCTCCGGGGTCAATCGGCCGGGCGGCAGTTCGAGCAGGCGGATGTTGCGGAAGTGAATCTCGCTGCCCTCGGACTCGAGGCAGAGGTAGCCTTTGCGCACGGTGGACTGGCTGACGCCATTCACGAACTTGCCGTTGATGGCCAGCTTCACCACGCCATCGACGGCCACCACGTCGTAGGAGTTCCACTCGCCCGCACCCTTGCAGCGGAACTCGAAGGACATGCTGCGCTTGCCCCGCGGGTTCTCGGGGACGATCTCCAGGCCGTTCGCCCCGAACAGCTCACCGCTGACATACCCTGGATGGTTGGGCTGGCCGTCCTTCGTGGGATGCAGCGCGGGCCATTGCAGCTCGAGCATCTGCACCTCGAGGCCTTTCGGCAGTTCCTTGCCCGGCGCGGGCGTGGCATCGCTCCACAAAAAGACCCCGCTGTTGCCGCCGGGCTTCATGTGCCGCCACTCGATGTGC
>JBKCXA010000934.1:0-4286 GCA_046316935.1 Prosthecobacter sp. | reverse complement strand
CAGCAGCCCCTCTCTCTCCCCATTTGATTAACAATGTCGTTGTTAGTAGCTTGCCAAATGGCAGTCGCTTGAGCCAAGAAAGCAGTTTTGATTCGATCTCTATTAGGAAATAGCACTGTCACACTGCAACTGCCTGTAGCTTCTTTGCCGCCAGCGCTGGCTTTGATTCTGAATGAAAGAGCGCCGCTCCCTCCTGGCTTGCCGGTTGCTCGCATCGTTTTAGTCAGCGTTCGGTTTTCGTTGTGAGCTCCATCATTGGTGGCGGAGTTTGTTGTGGCTGTGATCCAGGTGTCCGAATGGTCTTGGACCTCAAAAGCCCCCCACTCAACCGAAACGGGGTTGCCTTCGGCATCCACAAAGTTTGATGCCACGGCGGTGAAGGTGACTTCATCCATTAATTCGATCGAGTTGCTGGAAGCTGCGCTTTCTGCCGCGCCTGCTGACGATGAACTGACCGTATAACTTAGACTAACGCTCAATGAGGGAGGCTGCGGCTCCGCCTGCGGCTGGGCCTGGGGCTGTGCTTGCGGTTGAGGTTGTGGCTGGGGCTGGGGCTGAGGTTGCGGCTGAGGTTGCGGTTGTGGCTGGGGCTCCGCCTGCGGTTGGGCCTGGGGCTGCGCTTGAGGTTGCGGTTGAGGTTGAGGCTGCGGCTGTGCTTGGGGCTGCGGCTGTGGCTGTGGCTGGTCATAGGAGCGGGGGTCGCTTAACGATCCGTCAGGCAGATTGACATACAGTTCCTCCCAGTTGGTGCGGCCATCTCGATCCCAGTCGGCATTGTATTGGCGCTTATCTGCGGCTGTTGGACCGTCATTGCGAATGAAGCGGCGGTCAGGGTCGAGCGGCCAAAGGAACAACTCATTACCGCGCCACGCATTCTGGGTATATCGGTTTCTGGCTGCCTCATAGTCATTTTCAGCCGGGCGCATTTTATAGGTGCCGTCTGGATTGTAGAGTTCTACTCCAGTATTGTCGTTGATATCATATACCATGACCGCCTCATTCCCTGCGGTGAGCGTGTGAAAGGGGCTGGTGTTAAAGACTGCTTCCTCAGAATTAAAAAACCAGTCTGCATCCGGGTCGTCGGCACCATCAGCCTGATCGAGAGGATCAAAACCGCGTGCCAACTCATAAGCATTGGTCATGCCATCATTATCCCAGTCAAATTGCTGCACCCACTGGGCGTAGATGTCCCAGCCGATGCTGTAAGCTGTGATGTTGTCCATGCCATTACTGTCCACGTCATCGAACTCATCGTGGTAGTCATTGGGGTTCAATCCCCAAAAGACTTCGAGGCGGTCTGGGATGCCACCCATGTCTGTGTCAGTCAAATTCGCCTCGGCGAAGTCGGGGATCGTGTCACCGTCCGTATCATTCGAGAGCGGATCGAACGGGCCGAACACCTGATTCCTCTCCTCAGCATCTGTGAGGTGATCTCCGTCCGTGTCCGTCTTTCGTGGATTGGTGCCTGCGGTGGCTTCGATTCCGTCATCCAGGCCATCCTCGTCAGTGTCATTGTCCCGGGCATCCGAAGGGTAGCTGAAACCTGCCATTTCTTGGAGGTCAGTCAGCCCATCCGAGTCTGAGTCCCCAGAGTTCACGTTCAATCCGAACAAGTTCTCCAAGTTATCCGTGAGGCCGTCGTTATCTGAATCGCCGGACTGATCGACGTAGAGCCAGTATGCCTGCCAGTAATAGTGAGTGTCCGGAACGATGAGAGGTTCATCTGAGAACCGGCTGTTTGGATTCGTGTAGAAAACATTGGTTTCCAGGTAGGTTCCGACGCCATCCTGATCAGGATCGTCGTCACTGGCCGCCAGCCGGGCATGGTAGTAAACGAACCAGTCATTGTATCCCTGGCCGTTGCTCGTGGCACTCCAATCGTTGATGCTGATGCCCGTTTCAGAGGAAAGCTCTGCCTCAAGGGATGCGATCAGGCCGTCACCATCCCGGTCTTGTGTCGGCTGGGGTTGCGGCTGCGGTTGGGGTTGTGCTTGCGGCTGGGGTTGCGGCTGCGGCGGTTCAATCACGTTCAAGTGAAGGAGTTTTTGGCCTGAATGCCCTGCCCCATCATTCACCTGGACCTCGAAAGTCCAATAACCCGTGTTTGTTCCTGTGTAACCCGTGAGCAAACCATTCGAGGCGAGATTAAAGTCGGGAGGTAGGGAGCCTCCGATCACGTTCCAGGTCGCCGATGAATTCCCGGCCTGATCCGGGTCGGCAGTGAGCTGAATGGAATAATTCACATACGTCTGGGCATCCGGCAGAGGGTCATCGGTCGTGACGGTTAATGTGATTGGCTGAGGTTGAGGTTGTGGCTGGGACTGCCAATCCGAAGGAAACAGGAAGTCCGGGTTCTGGGAATCGATGGTGGCGTTGGCTGTTTGCCGGTTGAGCGGATCGGAGGCCAGCTTGTTTTCCACGCTGGTGCCCGTGGGGTCGGGGCGGCTTGTGGAAAGCTCGTAGCTGTCACCCAACAGATCGTCATCCGTATCGCCATCATTGCTGTCGGTTTGATATTGCTGTGTTTCTTCCCAGTTCGTGAGGCCGTCCCCGTCGTTATCGCTGTGCTGTGCGACGAACTCATCAAAATCTCCCACTCCGTTTGAGTTGCCGTCCCAGACACGCGGATCTGAACCCATGTCCTGCAGTTCCTCCAGGTCTGTAGCTCCGTCATCATCAGTGTCAGGATCACCCGGATCGGTGCCATACCACGTTTCAAACCAGGCCGGAATGCCATCGATGTCGATATCGCTCATATCGGCACCTTCGGGCGGCTCTGGCACTTGAGGCTCATCCCATACAGGGATGTAGGTGGCCGGGTTGTTCAGTGCCAGGACATTGGCATCGGGGATGTAAGCTGCCTGGCCGAGTGGCGAACAAAATGACCAAAGGAAAAAGTGATGAACTGTATCCAAGCCACCGGTTGTCTGAGGCGGAAGTAAGTGCGGAGTTTGACTAGCGCGTGCATGGTTTGTTTGGCCTGGTGTTGAAGAAAAAGAAGTCCTGGCGGCTTAACCGCCGACATTCACACTCGCCTCCGCGCTCCACTGGCCGACCTGATGATCGTCCACGCGGTAGATGGCGCGGTATTTCCATTTCGTGAGGGTGGCGGGGAAAGGCGTGGTGTCCGTGTAGCCGGGGGTGGTGTCGAAGGTGAGCACGACAAATCCTTTGCCATCGGCGCGGTCCACCTGGAGTTCGCATTGGTCGAGGAACTTGGCGAGGCCCTGCCAGCCCCAGCCGATCTGCACGCCAGCGGCGGAGACGGTGGCGGTGATGCCCGGGCGGGCCTGGGTGAGGTCTGGCGTGGCCTCCACGCTGCCAAGGATGCCCAGCTCAATGCAGATGGACTCCACGCAGGCGTTGTTTTCCTTCAACTCAGAGACGAGGTCAAAAATGCGACTGAGGGCACCTGCGGGCCGCGCCACGACACCATCCGGCAGCGCGGGCGGGGTATGCACGGGGAGGGACAATGGTCCGCTGCCGCTCATCGCCTGTTCCAGCGCATTCGTCGCAGCCTTTCCATGCGTGCGCACGGATTCCAGCCAGGCCAGCAGCAGATAGACCAGCCAGCGGGCATCGGCCACGATCTCTGCCACTCGGGGTGCGGGCAGGCCGAGGGCGACGGCGTGAAGGGCCAGCTTCAGGTGAAAATTCTCCAGCCAGACGGCCTGGTCTGCCTGGCGGGTAGGGAAATAATTCTGGCGTTTCATTTGGGTGCGGCGGTGGTTGGATGTGGAGGAATCAGCAGGAATCAGATAAGGGACAAAGTCGGCGTCACCCGGCTCACGGGCATAGCCGAGGCCATCGGGGCCAAAGAAGAGGTTCGGGTCGTCGAAGGTGTAACCCCGCCCGGTGTGGGGATTGATGGCGTCGAAATGGAGAGGGCGCATAAGATCGCGGCGCTCCTGCGGGGAGCGAAGAGCAAAGGGCGTAGTGCGGAGGGCGCTGCCCACCGCAGGTGATCTGCCTCCGGCGCCGTCTCGAAAAGCGTGGGCGAAGGCCGGAAAAGGCTGCTTCGCGCCTCCAGCCGGGCAAAAACGCCCGAAACTGGAAAAAGGGGGCGCGTGACCGGGCAAAGGGGGCGTCCCCGCAAAGAAAGGGGGCGATTTTCTGCGAAAAGGGGGCGCTGAAAAACCTTTCGGGGGCGGCCCCTTGGAAAAAGGGGGCGCTGCGCTGAAGAATAGGGGCCATCCCGCCGAAAAAGGGGCTGCCACCGCAGGAAATGGGAGCACGCATCTGACAAAAGGGGGCGACCCCGGACAAAAAGGGGACACCCCCTTTTT
>JBKCXA010000933.1:0-4452 GCA_046316935.1 Prosthecobacter sp. | reverse complement strand
TGGTGCTCGCCCGGCTTCGCGATCACCGTATGGACTGGTTTTCGGAGGATCTTCTCGCCGCGTGGGTTTCGAAGGACTGGCGTGATGTGGAGGCATTTGCCATGAAGGCGCCCCTGCCCGCCAGGAAACGGAATCAGATGCTCGTCCACCTCTTCCGCGAAGCCGCGCTCAAGCAACCTGACGCCGTGCTCCAGCGACTCCGCGAGCTGGAAACGGCTCGATTGGTCAATCCCGTCGCTTTGAGCGGTTCCGCTGTTGTCTCGCGTGCAAGCTGGCTCACCTACTACGATGGCGAGAGCATCGTGCGTTCATTGGCGCGTGGCTGGACGCGGCAAAACGATGTGCAAGCCGTGGCGAGGATTCAGGCCCTCCCGCTGAGCTGGCAAACCTCCGCCCGGGAAGTGCTCCTCCATGAATTCACCACTGCCGAAGGTGGCGAGGCGATCTTGAACGCGCTCCAGCCCGGCCGCGATCCGCTCGAATACCAACTTCAGCTTTGTCAGGTGCTCGGCCGCCTGCCGGAGATTTCTCCCACGGCTGGCCTTCGCTGGATCAAAGCGCATCCCGAGCTGCTCAAAGAAGCCTCTGATATCAACTCCGCCGTGCAGTCCTTTTACCGCGCCTGGCAGCGGGTGGACCGCGAAGCCGCAGACAAATGGTATCGGGATGCCACGTCTCATTCGAGAGACTGAGCCTTCAAACGACAGCTTCGGCGCTCAACGGCGTTTTTTGGGCCTCACACCATGCAAACCGCGCTCAAGACCAAGCTCTCGCTCTTCATGTTTCTCCAGTATTTCATCTGGAGCACCTGGTACATGACCCTTGGGGCCTACCTGGGCACGTTGAGCTTCAGCGGACAGCAGATCGGACTGGCGTATGGCGCGTTTGCGTGGGGCGCGATCCTTTCGCCCTTCATCGTTGGGCTCATCGCGGATCGCTACTTTGCGTCGGAGAAGATCATCGCAGTGCTCGGTGTCGTCGGCGGGCTGGTGATGCTGTGCCTGCCGCAGTTCAAAACCTTCGGGGCGTTTTATCCGATGCTCATCCTCTACTGCACGCTTTACGCGCCGACACTGGCACTGGGCAATTCCGTCTCGATGACGCACCTCGCGGACGCGAAGAAGGATTTTCCCTTCGTGAAGATCTTCTCTGCGGTCGGCTGGATCGCGGGCGGTGTGGTGCTCAGCCTCGTCAAAGGCGAGCAATCGCCGCTGCAATACTACCTCGCCGGAGCCATCTCGATGGTGTTTGGCGTTTTCGCCCTCACGCTGCCGCACACGCCGCCTCGGAAAAAAGGCCAGAACGTGCCGCTGGCGGAGATTTTGGGCCTCGACGCCCTCGCGCTGCTGAAGAAGCCCGCGTTCGCCATCTTCATCCTGTGCATGTTCCTCATCTGCATCCCGCTGTACTTCTACTTCGTGAACCTCGGCACCTACCTCACGCAACTCAAGTGGGAGGACATGGCCAGCAAGATGACCCTCGCGCAGATCTCCGACATCGTCTTCCTCATCCTCATGCCGGTGATGCTCAAAAAGCTCGGCTACAAGAAAACCATCTTCCTCGGCATTGCCGCGTGGATCACGCGCTACTTCCTGCTCAGCGCCAGCGCCTCCAGCAGTGGCACGGTGCTCATTTTCGCCGCCATCCTGCTCCACGGCATCTGCTATGACTTCCTCTTCATCGCCGGACAACTCTACGTCGATGCCGAGGCGAACGAGCGCATCCGCGGCGCGGCCCAAGGCCTCATCGCCATCATCCTATGGGGCTTTGGCTCGCTCGTCGGCACCTACCTCGCCGGCTCCGTGATGGAATCGAACAAGCTCGCCACGCCGAAAGGCGACATCGCCCACGACTGGGCCGCCATCTGGAGCACACCCGCCTGGATCGCCGTCGGCGTGCTGGTGCTCTTCCTGATCTTCTTCCGCGATCCACCGGCGAAAAACGAGGCGTGAGTCAAACGTGCCATGAAGCAAATCATGAACCGAGTTGGATTGTTGATCGGGGTTGTTGCCACTTTGCTCGGCTCAGCCCAGTTTTACGCACGTAGCGGCGCGGTTGAGTTTGGCAAAGCGATGTCGGCTGCCATCAACGAAGTTGGATGGACCAGCTTCAAGGACACCCGCCAGTTGGTAGAGTTCATGAATGCTGAGCTGGCCGATGAGGAGGAGCAGGCGGGCGACTGGGATCTCCTATCCTTCGGCTACACCAAGCGGATCAAAGCTCTCAAAGAGGGAATGGTCTATTTGACTCTACAAGCTGGGCTCCCGGAGAAAGAGCGATTTGCCAAAGTGCCTGACCTCACTCCTTTGCGAATGCAGGCGGAAGGCCAGAACGATGAAGCATTAGTCCAAATCACACTGAAGCTGTTGGTGGAGTATCAGTCGGGCTTGTGAGGCCACCCAGCCATCGATATCGAAGCCGGCACCCAAACCAAAAACAACTGCGCAAGCTCTCCTCACGCGCTCGCCACGCGGTATCTGAGGCGAGCGTGGCGAAGGAAAAGTAAGCTCACGGCACGAAAACGACCTCGGTGCTCACCATCGCGTCGCGTTCGTCGGAGACGGAAACATACCACGTGTTCGCCCCGGCAGGTGGTTTGGGCGCGGTGATCGTGCTTCCGTTGATCGTCGCGGGCACGCTGGTCCATTTACGCTTCGAGCGAAGGCCGGTGTCGGTTGTGTAGTTCAGCTTCGCCTCTTTCAAAGGCAGACTGGAGGTGCATGAGACCACCACCTGATCGCCATGAATCTCCGGTTTGCCGGGCACGGGCAATGCCGCGCCACCTCGGCACTTCGAATCGATGAACAGCCCGATCTCCTGCGGCTCCCAGCCGGGCGGATGACCATGCGGCATGTTCACCTGGATGCGCATCTGCTTCTCTCCGGGCACCACCGCGTAGCTTTTCATGTAGCTGTCGAGCACGTAGTGCACATCGTTCGTGCCGTTCACAAACAAGATGGGCACGCGGCAGCGCACCAGCAGGCTGCCCGGATCATACTCCTTCACCCAAAGAGCCCGATGCGCGGCGTCCAGTTTGTCGATGCTCGGCTTCTGCACGGATTCGCCTTCGTGGAGAAAGCCGCAGCCATACACCGGCACCGCCGCCTTGAAGCGATCATCCAGCGAAGCCGCGAGGCAGGTCGTGTAGCCACCCCAACTGATGCCGGTCACCGCCGTATGCTCCGCATCCACCTCCGGAAAGCTCCGCAGCAGCGAATGCGCCCGCATCACACTCGCTGCGGCATGGAAGGGCCAGTCGTCGCTCGTGTCCGGCGTCAGCACACAATCAAACTTCTCCGCGTGACCATGCGCGGGTCCGCCATTCGGCAAACGCGTGCGTGTCTTCTGATCGTGGGCATTGCCCTTTGGCGTGCCGTCCGGTCCATACTCCGGCTCAGGCGGGCGCGAACCATTCAAATCCATCGCGATGGCCGCGTAACCCCGCTTCGCCCACAGATGCACCCACTCCGCGAAGGCCGTACCACCACCGCCATGGATGCAGACAACACCAGGAAACTTCGTGCCCGGCTTCACCTCCATCCCCATCGTGCTTGGCGAGGCATAAAACGCGAACACCTCGGTGTCGTGCCCTTGATAATTCTCGCCCGCATACGTCAGCGACCGCACCGGCGCATCCTGCCGCACCCACTTCATCGCCGGAACCGTGCTCTTCAGCGCATCAAGGTCCCACGGACCGACTTTGTCGGCATGCAGAGTCAACGGCATAAGGAGCATGAAGAGGCGGACGATGGCGGACATAAGGAGCTATCAACGTCTTGGAGGGACGAATCTGGCAGGCGGCGACTGTGTGGCTATTCGAGTTCCACTTCGTAATCGTCGGCGATTTGGCCTGACTTGAAGCGATAGATCGTTTTGACCATCGCGGCGGGCGTTTCGGCTTCAAACCAGGCGGCGGAGCACCATGGGTAGTCTTTGGCGTTGGTGACAAGGCCATGTCGGACCGGGTTTTGATGCGTGTAGGCCAGCCGGGCGAAGTAACCGCGGGGTAAGTCGAGAAGCGTCTCCCAGTAGTTGTGCCAGACTTTGCGTTCCGGCGTCTTGTCTTGGCGGTTGATCCACTTCGCGGTCTTTTCGTGCAGATGACCGAGCATCGCGGAGAGGTTTTCGGCGTTGCCGGGCGATTCGGCGACGAAGTGGTAGTGATTTGAAAACACCGCCCAGGCTTCGAGTCGCCAGCCGAAGTCAGCGCAGACCTTGAGCAGCCCGCGTTGCAGCACATCCAGCCGTTCTCGCGTGCGAAAGTGATGCTGTTTCCTCCACGTCGCTGACGTGACGAAATATGTCCCACGTTCCGTCAGCCGATGCGTCGGCGCATGCGGCCACGCGATGGGAGGTGGTGCGTTCATGAGCTGAAAACGTGCGCTCAGGATTAGTGCTTTCGATTATCGCGAAGCGTCGCGGAACCGGAGCGAAGCGGAGATAGACAGCACG
>JBKCXA010000932.1:0-3030 GCA_046316935.1 Prosthecobacter sp. | reverse complement strand
TCGGACACAGAATGATGCTGACGGTACGCAGCCTGGCTCTGGCCCGCCCCGCGCGACTGGCTGTTGCACTTGCAGCCTCGCTGGCCGTTGCTGTGATCGCCGCTTCCGCCGCCCTCGGGCAGGCTCAGGAGGCGCTTCCGCTGCCGCAATCGCTCTCGCCGGTGCTGCCGACGGTGGCGCCCTTGCCTGGGGAAACGCCGCTGCCGCAGGGCCCGACGGTGTTTTTGAAGCCGACGAAGAGCATCAAGCCCCCGGCCTCCGCGCCCGTGGCGGTCAATGGTGTGCCCGCCGAGGCACCGCCGCTTCAGATTGTCTCGTCTCCCTCGCCGGATACCCGCCTGCGCCGCCTCGTGGTCGTGGATGCCACGATGAATCCGGACATCATCCGCCAGACCATCCTCGCCAGCGGCCAAAGCCGCGTGCCAGTGACCATGGCAGGAGGCGTTTCGGCTCCCGCGCCTGTTTTGACCGATCTCGCTGGCCTGTTTGGTTCCACCGCGGATGAAGCCACCCAGAAAAAGGTGATCGATACCGTCAAAAAAGGCATGGGATCCTCCTCCCGGCCGCTGAAGCGGGTGGAGATCGTGGGTTGGGTCCCCAGCCAGGGAGTCATGGCCGTGGCCGTGTATCCGGAGAGCTGAGAATTCGCCGCCCAAATGGCCACTCAACGCCTCAGCCCTCCGCTCCCGCCTGCGGAAGAGCCATCGCCATCGCCGATCTTGCCTCCTGCCCATGCTCCTGCACGCGTTTTGCTTGCTGAGGAGAGCCTGCCTTACCGTCGTGTCATTCGCGAGGCCCTCACCGCCTTCCGTGAGTGTGAGGTGGATGACACCCCCAGCGGTGAGCATGCTTTTGAAATGGCTCTGCGCCGCGAGTACAGCCTCTTCATCTTCTCCATCCCGCTGCCTGATTTGCGCGGGGACATGCTCGACCGCCTGCTCGTCAAAGCCTACCCGCTGGCCCATCGGCATCGTCACACCGCGCCTCCGGTGCTCTATCTCACCCGGCCTGCTGATCACACGCTCTTCGAGTCACTGAAGCGTGATGTCCGCGTGCGTGGCAGCCTCTCGTTTCCGCCGCGGCTCGATCAATTGCTCGCAGCCACAGCGTCCTTGTTGCCGGAGCGCTCGCAGCCTGCCTCTTCCGGCCTGCTGCCGCCCATCATGCCTTTCAGCCCGCCCTCATGAACGCCACTACCTTTCCGCCTGCCGGCCGTCTCGGCATCAAGATCTGCGGCTTCAAAGACCCGCGGCAGGTGCCGCTCATCTTTGATCTGGGCGCGGATGCGGTGGGCATCAATCTCTGGCCGCAGTCGAAGCGCTTCCTTCCGCTCGCCGAGGCGGAGCAGCATCTCGCCGAAACCGCAGCGCATCATCACCTCGTCGCCGTCATGGTGAATCCAAGTGCGGCAGAACTCGATGCCACCATCCGCAGCGGCCTCTTTCTCAGCCTGCAATTGCACGGTGATGAGCCGCCCTCGCTCGTCGCCGAGCTCATCCAGCGCGGCCAGCATGTCATCAAAGCCTTTCAGGTGCGTGATGCCGCCTCACTCGATGGCATCGCCACCTTTCCCTGCGCCGATGTGCTGCTCGATGCCTACAATCCTGGCCTCTACGGTGGCGCAGGCCATTCCTTCCCGTGGGACCTCGCCGTGCAGGCCGCCGAGCGGTTTCCTGACAAGCGCATCATCCTCTCCGGCGGCCTCACGCCGCAGACCATCGCCACCGCCATCGCTCAAACGCACCCCGCCGCCGTCGATGTCGCCAGCGGCGTCGAATCCGCTCCCGGCGTGAAGGACCTCGCGTTGGTGGCCGACTTCATCCAGCAAGCGAGGGGGTGAATGACGAGGCGCATTTTCATTCGTCCTTCTCTAATTCGTCCTTCCTCATTTCCGTTCCACCGGTCCCGCTTATGCCTTCCGTCACGCTCACTTACGAAACGCCGCAGTTTCTCCAAAAACTCCTCGGCAATGACCTCGCCACGCTGCGCGGCATTGGTGAGGCCTTCGGCGTGCATCTCACCAGCCGCGAGGCCTGGGTAAAGATCGATGGCGAGGACGATCACGGCGTCGCTCGTGTGCGAGATGTCTTTGTGCAGCTCGAACGCGTCCGTCGTCAAGGTGGCGACATCACACCCGCGATGATCCGTCTCGTCACGGAAAGCGTGCAGCGTGACGCTGGCGATTCACCCGCTGAGGCCATCATGCATTTGAAGCTCCTCAGCACCGGCAAAAAGCCGCCCGTGCTCGCCAAGACACGCGGCCAGATCGCCTATGTGCAGGCCATGCGGGAAAGCGAAGTCGTCTTCGGCATCGGCCCCGCCGGCACCGGCAAGACCTACCTCGCCATGGCTCAAGGCCTTCATTTGCTTCGAGAAAAAGTCGTCCAGCGCCTCGTGCTCACCCGGCCTGCCGTCGAGGCTGGCGAAGCCCTCGGCTTTCTGCCCGGAGACCTCAAAGAGAAGATCTTCCCCTACCTCCGCCCCCTTTACGACGCCCTCTACGACATGCTCGATCCCGACGAGGCCGAGCGACTCATCGAACGTGGAGCCATCGAGATCGCCCCGCTCGCCTACATGCGTGGCCGCACGCTCAAAAACGCCTACATCATTCTCGACGAAGCGCAGAACACCACCACCGAGCAGATGCTCATGTTCCTCACCCGCCTCGGCGAAGGTGCCCGATGTGTCGTCACCGGCGATCCCTCCCAGATCGACCTTCGCCGCGGCGTGAAGTCCGGCCTCCGCGAAGCCGTCGAGGTCCTCCAAAACGTCGAAGGCGTGAAATTCGTCCACTTCCTCGCCAAAGACATCGTCCGCCTCCCCGTCGTCCAGCGCATCATCGAAGCCTACGATGCCGCCCGGAAGGAAAGAGCTGATTCGTAGGCGCATTCGCCAGAATGCGGGATGGGGTCGTGAGAACTAAGAAGTGAGAAGTAAGAAGTGAGAGGTCAGAAGTCACCACTGACTTCTCACATCTCACATCTTACTTCTTACTTCTTACGTCCGACCGCCATCTTGCCTTTCTCAAAC
>JBKCXA010000931.1:0-9283 GCA_046316935.1 Prosthecobacter sp. | reverse complement strand
ACGACCGTTGCGGGCGAGCTCGCAGGCCCAGCGGAATTTGAGGTCGCTGCGCTGCTGCGTGCCGAACTGAAACACCACACCGGTTTTGCGCACCGCGGCGCGGACATGCTTCGCCTCGGCCACGGATAGGCCCATCGGCTTGTCGTGGTAGATGTGCTTTTTGTTCAGGACGGCGTCGGTGGAGGGAATGCTGTGCCAGTGGACGGGCAGCGCCATCAGCACGGCATCGATGGAAGCGTCGCGGTTCAGCTCGCGGAAGTCGGAGAGCACCTTCACCTCGTCGCTGCCGTATGCCTGCTTGATGTGCCACTTTGCGGTTTGGATGCGTTCCTGGTTCACATCGCAGAGCGTGGTGACGCGGACGTTCGCATTCGTCAAAAACGCCCGCATGTCATGTGTGCCCTGCGCCCCGCAGCCGATGACACCGAGGGTGATCTTGTTCGACGGCGCGGTCTGCGAGCGCAACACGCTGGCAGGCACAAAGCAAGGCGCGATGCCCGTGGCGAGCACGGATTGCAGGAAGGAACGGCGGTGGGTCATGGCGGAAATTACCAACGCTAACCGAATCGTCCTCCAACGGACAAGATTTATGTCGGATCGACACCTCAAGTGTGCGCGACGCTCTCAAACACCGCGCCGCCGAGAAGGCGGTCACCATCATAGAGGGCGCAGATCTGTCCGGGGGTGAGAGCACGCTGCGGCTCGTGGTAAGTGAGCTCGGCGCGGCCATCGCCGAGCGGTTTGAAGTCGGCGATGCCGGCAGGGCAGCGGTAGCGGGGCTGGGCGTTGAGCACGCGGGCGGTGTCGAGCGGCTCGCCGGTGCTTGAAATGCTGTGCACCACGGCGTGGCGGGCCCAAAGCAGCGGCGTGTCCCCGTTTTCGATGGCGACGACCAGTTCGTTCGTCTCCGGCCGTTTGGCGACGACGACGTAGGCCTGCTTGTGGATCGGGCTGGCGACGCCGTGGCCTTTGCGCTGGCCGAGGGTGTAAAGGTGCAGGCCGCGATGCTCGCCCCGCACTTTGCCTTCGAGATCGACAATCGGTCCCGGTTTGTCCGGCACGAAGGTGCGCAGGAAGTCCTCCATCTTCACCTGGCCGATGAAGCAGATGCCCTGGCTGTCTTTTTTCTCGGCCGTCTTAAGCCCGAACTGCCGAGCGAGATCCCGCAGCTCCGGTTTGAGCAGATGGCCGATGGGGAAATGCGCGATTTTGACCTGCTCCGGCCGCATCATGGCGAGGAAGTAGGTCTGGTCTTTGTTCGGGTCGGCACCGCGGAGGATATGGCCATTTTCTTTGCGCGCGTAGTGGCCTGTGGCGATGCCTTCAAAGCCATTCTCCTGCGCCCAGTCCCACAGGACGCCGAATTTCATCTCGCGATTGCACATCACATCGGGATTTGGCGTGATGCCGCTCTGGTAGCCTTCGAGGAGGTATTTCACGACCTTCTCGCGGTATTCCGTCATGAGATTGACGACGCGAAACGGGATGCCGAGCTGCTCCGCGACGGCGCGGGCGTCCTCGATGTCCTCCTCCCACGGGCAGTGACCGATGATGTTCTCCTCGTTGATCCAGTTCTTCATGTACACGCCATGGACCTCATGTCCGGCACGAACGAGGACAGCAGCGGCCACGCTGCTGTCCACTCCGCCTGACATGGCTGCGAGGATCTTCATCACCGCATGTTTCGGCGGGCCGTGGCGGGCGTCAATGAAGAGGCGCATGCCCGTCGCCGGACATGCGCCTCGTGGAATGCTTTTCTGATCGATCAACCCTGGTTGCCCTGATACTTGGCATCACCGAAGGCCAGGATCGGAATGAAGATCGGCCCGAGGAGCCAGAGGCCAATGCCGAAGCCGGAGCCCTTGCCGAAGTTTTTCGCCATGCCCAGGCTGGCGAGCAAGGCGATGATGAAGTTCACGAACGGAATGCACAGCAGGATGACCCACCAGCCTGGCTTGCCACACACGCGGAGCCACACAATGGCATTGTAAATCGGAATGAAGAGCGACCAGCCGGGCTGTCCGGCCTTGGTCAAGACCTTCTAGACGGCGGCGATCATCACGATGAGGATGGCGAGGACGACCAGCGTTCCTCCTGTTCCGAGTTCTCCCTTGGCGGAGTATTCGAGGGAGGCGGCGCTGGATTCTTGCAGCATGGGGAGCAGTTTGGTGAGCATAGCGGGAGTGGTGTGTGTTGAATGAGAAGGGAAGGATTTTCCGAACTCGATGAACTGAGAGCACAGCAAAAAGGCGGCCATCTGACAAGCAGGATTGTCTCCCCAAGCCCGGGGAGAACAGCAACGCGATGCGAGCACAGCTCCTGCAAGGCAAAGTCAGGCGTTTGAACTTGCCCGTGAGTGCTTTATGGAGGGTGGATGATCGCAAACCTGCTGCTGAAGCCCTGGATGGCACCGCTGATGCGGCAGCGAACGCTTTGCAGATGGATGGTGGTGACGGTGCTGCTCCTTTTCGCAGGTTCGCGCATGGGCTGGAGCCTTTTTCCGTGCCCGTTTGCCAAACTGACGGGACTCCCCTGCCCCGGCTGTGGCATGACCCGGGCCATGATGGCCATGCTGCATGGGAACTGGGCCGTCGTAGTGCGACTGCACCCGTTTGCACCCTTCTTTGCGCTCACTGGAGGTTTGTGCGGGCTGGTTTCGTTGCTCCCATTGGGATTGGCCGAGCGAATCACGGCCGGCGTGGACGCTTTTGAACGACGGACCCGGCTGCCAGCGGCGATCCTGCTTCTTTTTGCATGTTTTGGCTTGCTGCGACTGCTTGGATTTTGGTATCACCCCTTAATTCCTGATCCGTCCGCCCCTTTTCAGAGGCCTGCGATTCACCGGGAAGCCAACCAACCACATCGAACACCATCCACTCATGAATCCTGAACAAGCTGCTTCTCTCGCTCCCTCCGGAGTCACCATGGGCCTCTTCGCCCTTTTTGCCCTCATCAGCCTGATCTGCTGGATCAAGGTCCTCATCGCCCTGTTCAAGAACGCGGGGGTTGGCCTCGGCATCCTGGGCATCATCTGCTCCCTGTTTTCCTTCATCTGGGGCTGGGTGAAGTCCGGCTCCCTCGGTCTGCGCGGCACGATGATCGCTTGGACGGTGTCCATCATCGGCATCATGGTGCTCCAGGGCAAGATGGCCGCCGACATGGTGTCCAATCCTGAGATGCAGAAGCTGATCCAGGAAGCTCAGCAGCAGGCCCAGCAGCCTGCCGCCGCTCCGGCACCAGCCCCGGCTCCGGCTCCTGCCAACCAATAATCTGCTTTTCCCAAATCGCTCGAATGCCATCTCCTCGCGGGGATGGCATTTTTTTTGGAGACGAGGGCGGCTTGATCTTTCCCGCTGCCGGGGCAGATGAAAGGCATGGCAAAGATCGAAAAGGTGCCCACGGGCGAGTTTCACTCCGGCTACGGCTGCGTCATCATGATGGCGGCGGCCGGCATGTTTGGGTTCATTTTGTGGTGGGGCTGGTATTCGCTGACGACAATGGACCGCGAGATCGCCGCCGTGGCGCAGGACAAGCCGGCGGTTTTGCCCGCCATCCCACCCGTGGCGGACCTGGAGAAGCGAGTGACGGATTTCGCCACTGCGGCCAAGGCAGGCACCAAGGCCTCGCTGAAGCTTTCCGCCGCCGATTTGAATGCGCTGATCCTGCTGGCCCCGGACGCGGGGAATGGCAGCTACAAGGACATGCTGCGCGTGAAGAGCTTGGATGCGGCCAGAGCGCTCATCATGACCGAGGCGAGCCTGCCGATGAACACTGCGAAGTTCTGGGAAGGCACGAAGCGCTACCTCGTGGGCGAGATCGACTTCGCCGTCGAGATGACGGCCGTCGGCCCGGACGCGAAGGTGTCTGCGGTGCGTGTGCCGGGCAAAACGGTGCCGGCTGAGATGCTCAAGGGCATGCAGATGTATGGCTACCTCGGTCCCTGGCAGGGCCATCCGGAGATCGGGCCGGTGTTGAAGGCCATCACCTCGGCCAAAGTGGAATCCGACGGCGTCGTGCTGGAGGCGGGCAAATGAGCACCGAGCTCCCACAGCATCCCAACACCTGGAAAACCCTGTCCACACGGGAGGCTTACTCGAACCCGTGGATTCGCGTGCGTGAGGACCAGGTGCTGAATCCCTCCGGCGGCCCGGGCATCTACGGGGTCGTCGAATACAAAAACCGGGGTGTCGGTGTGATCCCGGTGGATGGTGAGGGCTTTACCTGGCTGGTGGGGCAGTGGCGCTACTGCCACGACCGATATGAGTGGGAGATCCCGGAGGGCGGCTGCCCGGCGGGGGAATCCCCGGTCGAGGCGGCCAAACGGGAGCTTCTCGAAGAAACCGGCATCGTGGCGTCCCACATCGAGCCCCTGCTCACCGGCATCCAGCTTTCCAATTCCACCTCGAACGAGGTCTGCGATGTCTTTTTGGCCTCCGGGCTGACTTTTACACAGCCCGATCCAGAGGAGACGGAGCAGTTGGAGGTCCTGCGCCTGCCCCTGGCCGAGGCCATCGAAATGGCCCGGGACGGCCGCATCCGGGACAGCGTGAGCGTCATCGGGCTGCTGGCCCTGGCCTGCCGGGGTGTGAAATAACCTCCACCACGGCATTTGACAGCGGGGAGGAGGCGATTACTATCGCGCCCCTTTTTCCCCCAGGGGCACCCCATTTATGGCAACAACCCAAGTCATCCTCAAAGAACGCATCAAAGGCCTCGGCGCTGAAGCCGACGTGGTCAAAGTGAAGCGCGGTTTCGCACGCAATTTCCTTCTGCCCCAGGGCAAGGCCTACGAGGCCACCAAGGGCAATCTGCGCCACACAGAGCGTCTCAAGGCCGTCCGTGCCGAACGTGAAGCCGCTGAAATGGCCGAAGCCACCAAGCTCGCCTCCAAGCTGAAGAAGGTGAAGCTCAAGCTCACCCTCGCCACCGGCCAGGGCGGCAAGTCCTTCGGCTCCATCACCACGATGGACATCGCCAAGGGCCTCCAGGAGCAGGCTGGCATCGAAATCGACCGTCACCAGATCGTGCTGGAGCGTCCGATCAAGAACACCGGCAACTTCGACGTCGAGATCAAGCTCGGCTACGACATCACCGCCGAGATCAAGCTGACCGTCGCCGCCTCCGGCGATGCCCCAGCGTCCGAAGAGGCCGCTGAAGAGAAGGCCGCCGAGTAAGTCTCACCAACCCATTTGAACCATCACCTCAAAGCCGCGCCATTGTGCGCGGCTTTGTTTTTTTCCGGAACACAGGCTTCAGATCAGCTTCCGGGCATTCCTCAGTCCGTCCGCCGTCATCACCGCCTGATGCCGGGAGGCGACCATAAAGTCGAGGTAGTTCTGCCACTGCATGGGACGCAGCGAGGCGATACCGAGGGCGCGGCGGCTGTAGCCGTAATCAGCGATCTCCCAGCCAAACTCTGAATGGCGGTTCCGATATTCCTGCCGGTGGATCCACGCGCCGAACTCATCTTTGCGCCAGACCTCGGGATCATTGCCCGGCACGGTCTGCGCCAGCGCCCACACGCTGCGCACGATGTCGGCATCGTAGCCTTCGACCATGTCCTCATCGGACCTCATTTGCCCAAAGCCTGGCTTTTCTCCGTGGCGGCACGCACCGCCTGGATGAGAGCGTTGCGAAGACCATGCTTTTCGAGCTGCTCCAAGGCGGCGATCGTGGTGCCGCCCGGGCTGGTGACCTCATCACGCAACGCGGCAGGATGCTTGCCGGTTTGCAAAACCATCTGCGCCGCTCCGGTCACGGTTTGGGCGGCAAGGCGCAGCGCCGCAGCGCGTGGCAGTCCCATCAGCACGCCGCCATCGGCGAGGGCTTCGATGACCGTATAAATATAGGCAGGTCCACTGCCGCTGAGGCCCGTGACCGCATCGAGCAGCTTCTCCGACACCTCATCCGCCGTGCCGACGGCTCCGAGGAGCTTCGACGCCAGTTCACCATCCGCGGCGGTGGCATGAAGACCACGCGAAAATCCAGCCGCACCGGCTCCCACGAGCGCGGGCGTGTTTGGCATGGTGCGAATGACACGCTGACCTTCACCGAGCCAGCTCTCGAGTTTCGCGATAGCGATGCCCGCCGCGATGCTGAGATACAGGGGACGGTTTTTAGCCTTCCCGAGGCTCACACAGAGTTTTTCCATATCACCAGGCTTCACGGCGAGAATGACGACATCCGAGCCTTCGGCCACTTTGAGGGCTGTTTCGGCCTTGGTCCGGCATTTGAGGCCTTCTTGCAGTGCTTTCACGGCAGCAGGCACCGCATCGCAAAGCACCACGCTCACGTTTTTCGCGCCGAGGGCCGATTCAATGCCGCGCAGCAGTGCCCCGCCCATTTTTCCGCATCCGATGAGTCCGATTTTCAACATAGGTCGGCGACTTTGCGGGCGGGAGCGGCTTAGCGCAAGCCTGCTTTCGCAATCGCCGCATCCACTTTCGCCGCGTCCACGCCGCCATCACTCATGATGCCGTCAAACAGGCCGAAATCCTCCATCAGGACGCACAGGGCATAGGCCCGCGTTTCTGCCGTCGGCGAGTCCAGTGCATCGCGAAACAACGGCTGCACCACGCGTCCGGTTTGATCCTGAAGCAGGGCCGCGTAGGCATCCTTCACGTGCCACGGCAACTCGGAGCTCCAATCCGCCACCACCGTGCGGATGATGCGCTCGTTCAAATGATCCCGCAGGCCTTCGAGGATCTCAAACTCGCCGATCTGAATGGCCGCGCGAACCGTCTCGATGACCTCCGCCTCGTCGATCGGCGGCCTTTCGGGTGCTTTCAAGGCCTTCCTCTTCGGAACTGGCGGCACGGCGGGCTTGCGTGCCCAGATCTCCTCCGGCGTGAAGACCTTGCCACGTCGCTTTTCCTCGGCGGCGAGCGCCTGCAACCATTCGCAGCCACAAACTCGGAGATGTTCCGCGTGCCGTGGCTCGGCCGTCTCCTGCAACGTGAACGAACCACCGATGCCGGTGGACCGCCCCCATTGCTCGCCCATCGAGATGGGATGCGCGGGAAAATCGAGGTGCAGATGCACGTCATACAACGTGTGCTCCCCCGCCCTTCCCGGCGGATGACCAAATCCCAGTGCAATGGCAGCGGCAGGCATGCAGCGCTTTTGACGCGTCCTTCACACGGGTGCAAGTGCTTCAACGCAGGCTGGCGATGCCGCGTGGCAGCTCATGCAAAATCCCCACCTCCTCATCCGTGAGGGCACGACTGAAAACGGCGAGGTCATCGATGCGGCCCACATAGGACGCACCGAGCACCAGCGCCACTTGCGCCGGGTCCCACGCGAAGGTGAGGTCCCAGTTTTCGATGCGGCCCTGCAGCTTGCCATTGATGAAAAGGCTGCCTCGAGGCTTCGGCTCCTTCGCGTTCACGTTTTCGATGGTGAAGACCACCTGCGTCCACACCTCGCGATGAAACGGGGCCTTTGAAACCTGCACCATCGGGCGTTTTTCAAACGGGATGTCCGACCATTGCACGTTCGTGGGATTCCAGATGTGGGCGAGCGGCCGGATGGCGTAGCGAAAGAAGCGCGGTTTTTCATCCTTCGACCATTCGAGGAAGATGAAACCCTTCTTCCCATCATCACCCACGATCTGCACCGGATCGCAGTAGCCGGGCTCCAGGTCCTCATCCGGCGAGAGCCTCAACCATGCCGAGACCGTGGTGCTCCAGCTCTTGTCATTGTAGCCGAGCACGTTCACCCCGCTGAACTGCGGCCGCGTGACACCCTTTTTCGGAAAATGCAGGCAGCCGCCGAATTTCCCGCCGACGACATCCAGGTTCACCTCTTCGTTGAAGGTGGCCGGAACGGTCTCCTTGCCTTTTTTGATCCGGCAGGCCTTCGAACCGGTGCTGAAATCCGCGTCGAGCGCCGTGTCGAACGAGGCATGGAAGACCAGGGCGGACTTCAGCGCCTCCTGCGCCGGGAGCGAGGCCGTGATGACAAGGGCGAGCAAGGTGTGGCGGATGAGTTTCATGGTGTGGCCGAGGCAAACGGGCACCTCGCGAGCTTTTTTGCCATCCTCGCGATCTCGCGGGCAGGATGTGATTGCGGGAAAAGCCGCGTGAAGCTAGGCTGCACGGTCATGAAACGCCTCCTGCTCGCCACCGCTGCTTCCCTGCTCTGCACGCTCTCGACTTTCGCCGGCACGCCCGCCGCGCCGACCATCGCCCCGACGATCAATCCTTGGGACCGCCACGCGGTGGATTTCGAGACCGGCATGCTCTGGAAGGTCGGCGGAGACACGCCGCTCAATTACCGCATCGTGCCGTTCATGGTCTCGTGGCGTTCGCCTCGCGTCATCGGCCACGATTTTGACAACGGCGCCGCCCTCATCGTGCGCAACCGCCTCACCTTCATGGCCAACTGGTTCGAAACCGGCGCGGAAAACCGCTACATCGGCATCGCAGGCGCTCCCTCCATCGAACTCTGGTCGCCCTGCAAATGCTGGGCGCTGTTTGGTTCCATCGGCGGCGGCATCGGCCTCGTCGATTCGCAGGGCGTGGTTGGCGGCCAGGGCCGTGACCTCACCTTGAACTGGTTCGGCCAGCTCGGCGTCGAGCATCGCTTCACGGACCATCTCTCTCTGCGAGTGAGCAGCTACTTCCAGCATCACTCGAATGGTGGCGCCACGAATCCGAATCCGGGCCTGAACTCCCTCGGAGCCCTCGTGGGCCTCGGCTGGACATTCTGATCGCTGCCCACCGGGCCAACGCACCCTGAAAGAGCCTCCGAGGGCCTCCCGTTAGGCTTCGCGCCCTCATGCGAATTCTCGCCACCACGCTGTTTCTCACCTCTGCCGCCTCCGCGGCGGACATGACACATTTCGAGCAGCGCATTCGCCCGCTGCTCATCGAGAACTGCATCGACTGCCATGGCCCGGAGAAGCAAAAAGGCGGCCTGCGCCTCGATTCGCGTGCCGGCTGGCAGACCGGGGGCGATTCCGGCCCGGCCATCGAGCCTGGCAAACTGGATGCCTCCCACCTTTGGAAGGCTGTCAGCTACACCGATCGCGATTTGAAGATGCCGCCGAAGCGCAAGCTCAAGGACAGCGAGCTTGCCGATTTGAAGCTGTGGATCGAAGGCGGCGCACCCGATCCTCGCGAGGAGGTCGCCTCCGCCGCAGGCCAATCGAAGTCAGTGCGTGCCGACGGCAGTTTTTGGTCCTTCCAACCTCCCAAGGCCATCGAGCCGCCCACGGTGAAAAACACCGCCTGGCCCGCGAATGCCATCGACCGCTTCATCCTCGCCAAGCTGGAGCAAAACA